>NZ_SZXD01000033.1:0-125001 GCF_005281115.1 Citrobacter sp. wls710 | reverse complement strand
CCATGTTGGTTATCGCGACCGTAGTGGGTGGAGGAATGTTTTCCCTGCCGATTGCGATGGCCGGCGTATGGTTCCCCGGAGCTTCTGTTATTCTTCTCTTTATCGCCATCATGATGTTATTAACCGGTCTGATGCTGGTCGAAGTTAACCTGCATTATGGTGCCGGTGCCAGTTTTAATACCTTTACGCAGGATTTATTAGGCCGAAAGTGGAATATTGTTGTCGGTATCGCTTTCGGCTTTGTGCTGTATATTCTGACCTATGCCTATATCTCCGGTTCGTCGGCGGTGATGGCGCAAACCGTGTTCAAATACAGCGGCGTGCGCTTTCCGGCGAATATCTCGGTGGTGATTGTCAGTATGCTGGTCGGGGCGATTGCCTGGTACAGTTCCCTGCTGGTTGGACGTATTACTACCGTTTTGATTATCGGTAAGTTTATCGCGTTCTTTGCCACCTTCTCCGGCCTGGTTGGTCATATCGAAGTGGCAAAACTTGTCGACAGCATGGCGGTGGCGCTGCCCAATTCGCAATACCTGCCGTATATCCTGATGACGCTGCCGTTCTGCATTATCTCGTTTGGTTTTCACGGTAACGTGCCGAGCCTGGTCAAGCTGTATGGCAAGTGCGGGATCTCGAATATTACGCGTTCGATTATTATCGGCACACTGTTTGCCCTGCTGCTGTATATCTTCTGGCTGGGCGTTACGATGGGCAACATTAGTCGTTCCTCGTTCCCGCCAATTATCGCCAAAGGCGGCAATATCGACGTGTTTGTCGGGGCCATTAGCGGGCTGTTCACCAGCCGTTATATGGATCTGATCCTGACCTTCTTCGGCAACTTCGCGGTAGCCAGTTCACTGCTGGCGGCGACACTTGGCCTGTTCGATTACATCGCCGATCTGTTTCACTTCCCGGATGACGGCATGGGCCGCCTGAAAACCGCGCTGGTGACCTACTTCCCGCCAGCCGCCGTGTGCTTCTTCTTCCCGAACGGTTTTGTGCACGCGATTGGTTACGCCGGTCTGGCCTTTACCATCTGGAGCGTGATCCTGCCGCCGTTCCTGGTGAAAGCGGCGCGGAAACGTTTTCCGACCGCCAGCTATACCGCGCCGTGTAATAACACCGTGCTCAACCTGGTGATTGTCTGTGGGGCGGTTGTTTATCTGACGGTTGTTCTGGACGTATTTGGTCTGCTACCAACGTTTCGTTAGACGGAGTCAAAATGAAAAACGTGTTGTCTGTTCAGTCGTCTGTCGTTTATGGCTATGCCGGAAATAAAGCCGCCGTGTTGCCGATGCAGCTTTCGGGGATCGATGTCTGGCCGTTTTACACCGTACAGTTTTCCAACCACACCCAGTACGGGATGTGGCAGGGCATGGCGATGCCGTACGGTGAGTTGAGCGCCATCATCAGCGGGCTGGATGACCTGCAAAAGCTGGCGCAATGCGATGCCGTATTGTCCGGGTATCTTGGAGATAAACGCCATTGTGAAGAGGTGAAGCACGCGGTCACCACCATTCGTCAGCGTAATCCGCAGGCGCTCTATTTTTGCGATCCGGTAATGGGCGACCCGCAAAAAGGCTGTATTGTCGCGCAGGGCGTGGAGTCCTTTTTTGTCGATGACGCCATTCAACTGGCCGACATGATGGGACCGAATCTCTATGAGCTGGGTGTGCTGACGGGCAGACAACTGCGTAGTTTTGACGAGGTGGTGGAAGCGGCGCGGCGGTTGGTGTCGTGGGGCGTAAAGAAGGTGCTGGTGAAGCATCTCGGCGACTGCTCGCGTGACAAACAGGCGTTTGAAATGCTGCTGGTGACGGCGGAACAGACGTTACACATCGCCCGGCCGCTGTATAGCTTTGCCAAAATGCCGGTGGGCGTTGGGGATCTGATTTGTAGCGCGATGCTGGCCTCATTGCTCAACGGTTTTGAGGACAAGCAGGCGCTGGAGCGGACCACCAGTATTGTCGATGCGGTGATGCGGCTGACCAAAGAGCGCGGGGCGTATGAACTGCGGCTGATAGACGCGCGTCACCAGATAATGGACCCGCAGATTCGCTATCAGGCAAAGGTGCTGTAGCGCCGCAAGGAGGTGCTATGTTTCTGACATTGCTGCGGATCCAGCACCCACTGGTCTGTCGCTTTGCGTGGCTTCGCATACGGGTAGTGGTGTTAAGAGCGTGTGGGCTGCGTAAGAAGAAAGTGGGGAGCAACACTCAGGCCTGTCTCTGACAGGCCTGCCTGACATTACACACGGAAGTAGCGTGGTGGGATCAACGCGGAAAAGGCGTCGAACTTCTTCACCATCTTTTTCCAGAACAACATAATAACAATCCTCAATTTGAAACATCAGCGCTATTTTAGTCAGCACCGACAAATCTTAAAACCAGTTGCAGTGTTCCGTTCTTAGGATAAGCACAGTCAGGCAACTGGCTGTGCTTATCCTACACGAAAAACCCAGATACGATACTCAACAGTGGCAAGTAATGCCGCATAACTGGCAGTTGAGCACTTATCATAAAGTTCCCGAGCCAATGCCGTACACTTTTTAGCCACTGTTGGCAGTGCCAACACCGTATACTTTTTAATCACCTCTTTCTCAGTTGTTCCCGGAGGCTGTTAACGTAATTCCTGACCTGCTCTTCAGAAGCTACCACAGGCCGCGGAGGCGCGGAAAAAGGCTGTTGTTCAGGTCGGCATGGTCGCGTCTGAGTCTCCGGCTGAACCGATTGCGGTTGCTTAACGGGTCTGAAAGTCCCCTCCCGGGCTTTTTTCATCACCGCCAGCATCCAGCCAAGCGGATTGTCCACTCTCTGCCTGGCCATCAGATTCTGCAGGGCAAACAGAACCTGTTGTGCCTGCTCTTCAGGAAGAGCCTGAAGCTGGCGAATCAGCATCGCCTGGTCTTCCTGCGACACCACGGCTTTCAGCGCATCGGGCAACACAACCGGATTGTCCACGTACGTTTTTTTATTCACACTGTGTGTGAAACTACGTACGTAATGGTTCGGTTTCCGAACTCTGTCATAATCCCCTGATTTTACTGGCAGTTCGGAATCCGAACTCTGTATTATTCGCACCTGATTCTGACTGAGTTCGGTTTCCGTACTTAGTTCGTGATGGTCATTTATTGTTCTATTTACACTGAGTTCGGATCCCGAACCCTGTTCCGGGGTTAATAATGAAGGATGCTGCCGCGTGGCTAACTGATCGGCATTTTGTGGCCGACCCAGGCGGTTTTCAAGAAGAGACAGGTGGCTATGGTAGTGCCGCATTGTGGGATCGGTTTTAATCTCGTCCAGCACATCCCGGGCGGTCTGACTGACCGTCCGGTTTTTACTCAGGCAGGCATCGGCAACAACATCGAGAAAACGCGGATCCAGTGATTCTGCATCCCGGAAAGTCAGGGGCTCGTCATGCTGCGCATAGATATTACCGCGAACCCGCCCTTTATCGTCGCGGACCCGCTTACACAGGCTGAGCCAGCCGGTTATTCGTAGCATCAGCAACACCCGGCTGACGGTTTCACGGGAGGCTTTACCTTTACCCGGGGAAGCCAGTTGCAGCTGCAGCTCATCATAACTGGGGAATATCGCGCCTTCATTATTCTGCGCATACAGGCGGATCATCATCCAGCCCATCTTATCAAGGGGGGAAAGCCGCGGATCCAGCAACAGCCTTCGGGGGATGGCATCATGCACGTTCCCCGTAAACAGCAGGCCGCTGCGTACCCGTCCGTCATTGCGCAGCGGATTAGCCGCCAGACGGGCATTCATTTTTTCCAGCGTAAACGCTATCAGGCTGTCCGCAGGCAGCGTCATATCCTCTTCCTTATGATGGATCCCATCAGGCCATTCTGTTCTGTCAGTAAGCTTATGCCTGCATCCGCGTGCAGATGCAGGATAAACACACTATTTGCGGATCGCTGAGTTGTACCGCCCGTGGCTCAGTAGTAACCAGGTTCTGCCCCCGTTACGACTGAGCAGACGCCAGAACGGACCAATATTGATCTTAACGTATCCACAGCCCCGGTCCTCAAGCCGGGTATAATGACGATCGCCATGATGAAACTCACTGACCAGCCGTAGGGCTTTACGGCAACATTGCGATGGTACTCCGGGGGAAGCCCACAGACCGGGGCCCACGTTTTTCATCCTCATGCACGCTTCCTCGCTGAGGGTTTCGGGGACTGCCCCACAGAGCGACGGGGTGTGGTTCTGTGCCATCCTTTCACAGCATGCCAGACTGAGGTAAGGGGGATATTCAGTTGCTCTGCGGCCAGCATCATGACATCAAGCCCGTCCGGGCTTTCCGCCTCTTCAACGCCTGATTTCTGCCACAGCCGCCAGATTTCCGCATTGTCTTCATCCCCGAGCGTATTGCCACGTCCGGATCGGGCTTCAATACCGGCAATCCTGCGACGGGCCGCCACATCCGTACTGGAAAGCCCGAAAAACGTCTGCATCAGCTCTATGGAACTGCCCAGCGCCAGCGCCCGGTCGATGCGTTGCATGCGCTTTTGCTCCATTCTGGCCCGCTGCAGCATGCTGACCAGATTGCTGTGATCGATGCTGACGCTGACCACAGAAACTTCGCTGTTCGCGAGATAATGCAGCTCCTCAAGGGAGAGCCCCTGCAGCATCTGCATCTCTTCACGCTTGATCCCAAGCGACTCACAGCGGCGGAGATAGCCACTTTTCAGATCCATCACCAGCTGCATCAGCAGCCCGTTTGCAGCCTGAGATAAACCACCGGAATTAGTCACTCAACACCTCCGGGAGACAAGATAAACAGAAAGATAAGCGGGACAATTAAGAAGCTACATGCCCCCCACACAAGGAAAACAACTGGAAAAACCGCCTCCCGGATGAAGAGAGAAAAATCGTAGTCCCATTGCCAGAAAATAAAGCTGTAACCCAGCCAGCCCACATGACAGAGGAGTAATGTAGCCAGCGGAGGCAGGAGCATCGCCCCCCAGATATACGTCCAGGAAATGTCCTTCCAGTAACTCACTATCATCCACAGCAGCGCAGAAAAGAGGCTGGCAACAGCCAGTCCCCGTAAAACGGGGGCAGAAAATGCCGGAACGACACCGGGATACATATCTGCGGCCAGCAGCCCCAGTACCACGCCGCACCACAGACAATGGGAGGTGCCCGACAGCAACATCCGTTGATGTTTCGTCATGATGTATGCTCCTCCCGGTAACCAATGGCAGCAACATTTTCACCTTCAACACCATGATGCAACCTGGCGCTCTTACCCGCCTCATAGCCCCGGTGCCGTGCAATATCACCTCCACGGCAGCTTTTCAGTTCCCGGATGGTCGCCGTCTTCATATTCTGGTTATCTATCCAGCGGGTCATCAGTTGCGTTTCCTGTTCTGTAACCCGGAAAACCGTGATGACGCGGCGCATTCCTTCAACCCACCCGGCACGAAAAAGCTCTGCCCGGTTTCGGCGTGTCGTCAGCTTCAGCTTCTTACTCTGGGTTTTCAGGTATACCGCAGTGGCATCTTTCAACTGACGGGTCAACACGTCAAAGGCATAAGCCGCCACGGCTGGCCGTTCACTGAAACCGTAAAATGTCACGGTCCGTCGACACTCGCCCGATGATGTATTACGCCATGAGAAGTAAGGCCGACAGCCAAAGGCATGACCAACTGCCCATGCCAGACGGGTCATCCACTCAGGCACCTTTTCGGCTTCTGATGGTGCACTCTGAGAAGCAACTTCACGAACGGATGAGAGAGTGGCGTCCATCTCACTGATGTCATATTTTTCCATCAGGCGCTGCGCCCTTGAAAGCGCCAGCCCGGCTTCATGGGCATTGCTGTTGCTTCGGCTCAGTTCCAGCAGTTTCCTGACCAGACTGACCAGCCGTTCTTGGCGTTTGTCATTATTCATCATGATCCTCCTCCACTACGGTTACGCCACGCTGCAGCTCCCGCAGGCGGCGCATGACACGCATCAGTCTCAGCAGTTTTATGGCATTTTCATCATCAAGAACCGGCACATCCTGCTGTGCAGAACCGCCAATCAGCACAGCATCCATCCCGGTTGCCGGACAATGCGCCGGACAACACCCGGCCAGGGACAAAAGGAAGGCGGCCGGCGCAGTGCAGTTATCACCTGCGGCACAGTAGCCAGACGACAAACTGCTGGTGCGATCTGGCAGAATTTCATCTTCACATCCCAGTTTTTCACCCAGCTCCCACGCCATGATGAAAGCCATATTCTGCAGATGTTCGATATCGTCCTGATAAGCTGGAACAGACCAGATCGCATCTCCGGCAATGTGGCAGGCCGGATGCAGGGCCTCGCCCTCATCCTCCAGCCCCGGCGCCAGCATGGAGATAAGCGTCTCATCATTGTCCGGAGAAAGCCCCGGCCCCATGCCGTCACCCGAAATAACCGGGGAACCGCCGTACATATCGGGCTGTACCTCTGTGCGCGGAAGAGACAAAGGTGCCTCTTTATTGTCCTCTGGCGATACCCGTAAATTTTCATCCTGCTGCGGCCATTCCTCCGTAACCGCTGGCGTGGTAGGTGGCGACTCAGTTAGTGCTTTCGGCAGGGCAAAATCAGGCTCGGGTGCAGTATCCTGAATGCCGTTAGTGAACGGTGATGGCACCACTCCCTGAGGACGGGTAGCCTCTTCTGGTTCGCCAAAGTGATAGCGCCGGTTACGCTCGCCGGGATCCAGTTCCATCACCCAGCGGTCATAATTCAGTTCCGGATGCGGCAGCGCCAGCAGCAGATCACCAATAAATTCATCGCGGAACATTTCCGGCGACCACAATTCAGGGGAATTGAACTTGCGGCAGCATTCACCAAATACATCGGTAAAGCATTTATCGCTTCGTTCAGACAGAAGGCAAAACTGATCCCAGACTTTCTCCGCATCCTGGCGCAAGGCAAGCAATAGCCTGATTTGTGGAGCGCCAAGCCCGGATTCAAGAAGATCCGGCATCCAGGGATATAAGTGGGTGAGTGCACTTTCCATACGGCTGATACTTGAGGCATCAATCGGTAATCCCTGCTCAGTCAGTAACTTTGACAACTCCCGCATCGAAACCGGTTTATCCAGTTGTTCTTCATAGATAATTCGCGCCTTATGGATCCCCCTAGCCTTTTCAATAAAGGACAGATCGCCACGAACCTCATTCTCCGCGAGATGACCAATCACACACTGGAGCCGCCCGGGCCAGGGCTTCACGAGCACATGGATGCGGAAAAACCGCTCTTCCCCCGTTTCATGCCACAGTTCTGTCAGTATCTGATAACGGGTGTTGCCGCCATCACTGAAAATATATTTATTCGGGTCACCATCCGGATCGCGGGTGACTTTCGGCACCGTATCCAGCCCGCGGGCCTTAATTGACGCCTTTATCTCGTCATAGCGTGGATTACGCGATGTTCGGGGGTTATCCGGGTTTGGTGCCAGTTGCTCAATCGTCAGAACCATTGGCATTTCAACCACCGGTGTACTCTCAACGTTCCCTGAGGTCCTGCGGCCCGGCTGGAGCATAGATGCCCCAATATTCGTGCGGTTACGGCTCATACCCGACCTCCTGTCCTGTGGTACCCGAGGTCATATCCCCCTTCCTGATATTCGGAAAAAAGCGTATAGCGACCGTCAAACTGCACTTTCACCGTTCCGGTTGGTCCCTGCCGCTGCTTACCGATAATGACTTCCGCCACACCCGGCGTCATGGTGCCCGGGTTATACACCTCATCCCGATAGATAAACATAATGAGGTCGGCATCCTGTTCGAGCGCCCCCGAATCACGCAGATCGCCGTTATTGGGCCGTTTATCCGCCCGCTGCTCCACCTGACGATTGAGCTGAGAAAGCGCCAGTACAGGACACCCGAACTCCTTGCCCATCGCCTTCAGGGAACGCGATATCTCGGCAATCTCCTGAGTCCGGTTTTCCTGCTCAGGAGAGCGGATCAGTTGCAGGTAGTCGACCATAATGAGGGAGGGATTGCCGTACTTACGGACATAGCGGCGGGTACGGGCGCGTAAGGTTGCCGGTGTCTGATAGCTTGTGTCATCAATGATCAGACGATTATTCCACTGAATAATCTCCTTCATGGCCTGTGAAAGGCGGGCCCATTCTTCATCGCCCAGTGACGCGCTACGAAGCCTGCTGAGTTCGACCCGCCCTTCCATCGACATCAGACGCATGGAGAGCTGTTCTTCCGGCATTTCCATGCTGTAGACGAAAACGTAATCATCCGGTTTTCCCCGTACCGCAGCGGCACAGGTTGCCAGCGCCAGAGCGGTTTTCCCCATTGAGGGCCGGGCCGCCAGCAAAACCAGATCGCCCGGCTGCAGGCCACAGGTCATTTCGTCCAGCTGGCTGAAACCGGTTGGCGTACCGGTCAGACCGTCCAGCGCCATCATGGCTTCAAGCCGGCTGACCAGCGCGTCCATGGCATCGTTTATAACGGTTTCAGTACCTGCCTGCAGCATGCCCTGCTCAGCAATGCAGAACAGCTGGTTCTCAGCTATCTCCAGAACGTCAGAAGAACGCGCATTCAACGCCTGCACGTCAGCGACCAGCATATTGCCGACATTCTGCAGCTTGCGAAGTCGGCTTTTTTCCGCCACCACCCCTGCATATGCCAGAATATTGGCGGCCGATGGCGTGTTCTTACTCAACTCAGCCAGATAAGCAAAGCCGCCAACCCGCTCCAGCAAACCTGCATTCTCCATCCGGTCAGAGAGCGTAATCAGATCCAGCGGCAGGCTTTCACCGACCAGCTCGGCCATTGCCCGGTAAATGGCGCGGTGCCAGCCCACAAAGAAATCATCCGGTGCCAGCAATAAAACCACTTCATCCCAGCGGTCGTTATCCAGCATTAACCCACCCAGAACGGCCTGCTCTGCTTCTGCCGAGTGAGGCATATTTGTATTGTCCATAACCCCTCCTCAGTCGAAATCTGGTGTACAAGGGTGGCTCAGGAACTCAGGGCAACAAGAACAAACCCCCAGCCCTGTTTCGCGATTCACCTTAATCCAGTAGCAGGTTTCACGGTATTCGTTCACGCAGGCGTTATTGTCTGTACAACCGCATCCAACACAGGTTGCGGGTTCAGTACCAACGAGCTTATCGTCATAAGGCTGTCGCTCCGGAAGCTGCGTCAGAATGGCATTGATAGTCATGTTGCTCATGCCGGCACCTCCTGCAGCGCACACTCCAGAACTTTACGCAGACGGGCAGACGCAACCAGAATCAAAGGCTCCCGATCGTAATACACCTCTCCGTTCCCTCCTCCAGACTCCAGCAATGGCAGCCCGGCTGGCATTTGTGCTCCTGTGGACATATCGCGAAGTTCTGATTCATTCCACAGGTTGTATATATCAATAACCCCCCTCGGAAGACCCCATTCCTCAGCCAGATGCTCGTAAATACGCTCATTTGCTGTTTCGTAATCAGGAGCATCAACAAACACATGAACCTCTTCATGCCCCTTGTATGTATCAGTGGAATAAGCAACGACACGCCAAATTTGATTACGATTCATACGCGAACCTCCCGGGAGATAACGTCATCAAAGAGCGCTTTCCACTCAGGAAACAACTCGCAGGCAAGGCTGTGTATGGTATCTGCCGCTGCAGGTCCCTTACGCCGGGTTTTATATTCAAGCCGGTGAACAGGCTGTGACTTAACATGGCCCAGTTTGAAGATATCCAGTTGCTCGATACAGGTATCGAGCAGACTGAACATATTTCGCTCTCCCAATACACTGCTGTCATACAGCTTCTCGCTGATAATTTTTGAGAGACTGTCCATCGCCTCCCGGTCAAGAAGCGTATTTTCGAAACAGTTCACAAGAATAGAAATGTCGGGCAGGTGTATACCGTAATTTTCGTAGGTTTTGAGGCGGGAAAACATATGCAGGGAACCGCGAATAAACTCGCGAACGTCGGGAAGTATGGGTTTCACAACGCCCATGACGCGGCCGGTTGACGCAAGTATGGAAAGCTCAGTCATCACCCCGGTAGCACCTTTGGAGTCGATAATAATTGCCCCGTAGCGGGCAAAGGCAGGATGCTGAAGAATATTCCTTAAGCGGATACGACCGTCTGCCGCGTGTAGCATCGCTGTCGGCAGAAGTTCATCCGGATCGTTTGAATAAATAAGGTCCAGATTATCAATTGAGGTCTGAGAAATAGCCTGAACTGGGTCGGGGATCGTCTGCATGAGAAGCTCATACAGTCCGAACGGCGCTTCTTTATTAAGAGCGAAAATGCTGCTGGCCGTCGGCTGAGTCCAGTCTGCATCAATAAGAAGTGTCTTTACCCCGGCATCGGCAAGGAAACCGGCGAGGTAAGCAGCGAAAGTCGATTTACCTTCACCGCCTTTTGGGGAAATAACGGGTAAAATTTTCATAGTTTGTACGTTCACTCATGTAACGTACAAACGCTCTTTTACATCCGATTAACACCTGCGAAGGGATTGAAAATCCCCGTGTCCTTGGTTCGATTCCGAGTCCGGGCACCACTATTTAAAGAACCCGCCCAAAAGGCGGGTTTTTGCTTTGGGGTATTTCTAAAATTATCCCCATCAAATAACCCCGTGATAGCAACATCACCACCACAGGGGTTCTCAATTATTCCTTCACCACAATCAGCGGCTCGATATCGCTCTCTTTTTTAATTACCAGCGACTCGTCGCCGCGCAGACAGGTACCGCCGTAGTTACCGCCTACGGTGAAGGTACAAACCTGAATATATTTACCGGCAACCTTCGGCAAACACCAAAGCTGCTGATAAATGTTCTTCTGCTCGGCGAACTTACCGCTGGTTTTATCCAGGAGCTCTTCCTGATGACTCACCAGATCGATGTTGCTGCCACAACGTCCTGCAATAGGTTTCACCGCATAACCGGTTTGTGCCAGCTCTTCATTAACAGTGAAATCCGTATCAAGCAGATAGCGGTGGTGCGGGAATAATTGCCACAGGATCGGCAGAATCGCTTTGTTGCCAGGGATCACCGTCCACAGAGGCTCGAAGACCAGCACTTCCGGGCGTAGTAGCACGTCTATCAAACGCACTTCCTGATTGGTATGCCCGGTACGGATGGGCACTGCGGCATACTCCGTTTCGCTGACCTCTCGCACCTGCTCTATCGCGGTTTCCCACGCCCAGGTTTTCCAGACGCAGTTCACCAGGCGACCATCGCCGTCAATCAACTGACCGGCGTCATCCCAACGTAGCTCATCGAGGCCACGCAGAATTTTGCTGTCAAACCCGGCCTGACGCAGCGCCTGCTGCATAAACTGCGCGTGGTAGTTTTCCTCAATATCCTTATCCTGCATGATGTGGACAAAAGGACGCGCGCGGCTATGTTTCCAGGCACCAGCCAGTTCGTTGATCAATCCTTCAGCCGGATTATGTCCCTGTCCTGTGTAGCCCCGCTCGGCCCATCTTTCGAGGATCAAACCGGCTTCGGTATGACAGGATGCGGAATCGGCGTTGTACTCATACACCTTCAGTCCGCGTTCATCCATACAGAAATCCATACGCCCGGTGATCATATGATGCCGACGACGCTGCCAGGAAAGACGCAGCCGCGGCCAGAGGATTTTCGGGATGTCGAACAGCGCCAGCAGATTGTCGTCTTTCAGCACTTTGTCGGTCGCGTGCAGATACATCAGGTGCAGTTCGTTGGTGGCTTTAATCAGCTCCTGCTCCGCACTCTCGGTAATGGTGAAGTACTGATGCGGATCCTGATTAATGACGTGGCCGTTCGCCAGCACGTAGGCTTTTTGCAGCGGATCCTGTTCATCCAGCCATTTACCGTCAAACTGCCCGTTATCTTCCAGTCGCGCGCCGCCAATTTTTAGTGAGTCAGTAGCGATCTCCGGCTGCGGCAGGCTGTAACGGGTATCATCGGTCTGGATCATCCAACCAAGAATGGTGGTGTCGTCAAAGGTATCACGCAGGGTGTAACAACCGTTTTCAACCACCATTTCCAGTTCGCGGGTCCACTGCTGTCCGGGAGGCAGCGGCGTGTGGATCACGTTCTGTTCGGCAATGCGGATTTTGTTTTCCAGCAATTGGGTGACTACCGCCACATGGCCGGTGTCTTTAAATTCGCCGCCTTTCTGCCAGATCAGCAGAGCACCTGCAACTGGCGCACGGGGTGAACCATTCGGAAATGCCTGTAACGGCAGGATATTGTCATTCACCACTTCGCGCAGGAAGCGTAAGGAGAAGATCTCCCATGCCATGCCCACATCGGTGAAGACCATGCCATAGTTCAGGAAGAGAAAACGGCGGGCAAACTCTACGCACTGCCATTTGTGGCCCATATATTCGTCGTCGATATAGCTGCGAAATGCCGCATCATCGTCGTAGTCCCGTGGGTCGAGGGAGCTGTAATCTGAAGAGTAGATTGCTACGCCACCTGGGGCGTAGCCCAATAATGTCCCGAATGGGGCATCCTGACTGGTCGTTCCTTTGCTCATGCACCTTACCTCAAAACAATACAGCCTGAGCAGGTTGGCGTGAATTTTTCGCTCTGATTGCCTGCTCTGCGACACTAACCGGACAGAGGTCGACATCATCATACACCTCAACGCAGCGGCTGGCGCTCAGAGGCGAAAAATTCACAGCAGGAACTACGCTTTTGTCAGGGTGACCGGTACACTTTTATACGCCGGAGTCAAACTTTGTGTGTCTACCGCATCCAGCGAAAGCAGGACATTCGCTTCAGGCAGATAAGCGCCAACAGAGCCTGCCGCCATGTTGTAAATCACCACCGTTAAACCGTGCATAACACGTTCCGCACAGGGCTGGCCGTTGTCGTCCAGCGCCTGAACGTTGACCACATCTCCCTGGCTCAGACCGCGAGCCGCCGCTTCTTCGGCGCTTAAAAACACCACATCACGCCGACCGGTAATGCCACGATAGCGATCGTTCATACCATAGATAGTGGTGTTGTACTGATCGTGGCTGCGCAGCGTCGCCAAAACTAACGCATCCGCAGGTTGGTTTTCCCGCTCCACCGCTTGCTGATGACTGACGATAAAGTTGGCTTTACCATTCGGCGTTCGCCATTCACGGCGCGAAGCAGGCGTATCCATGCGAAATCCGCCCGGCTCGGCAATACGTGCGTTGTAATCGTGGAATGCCGGGATCACGGCTTCAATGGCGTCACGAATCAACGCGTAGTCTCCGGTTAACGCTTCCCAGTTGATCGGCGAAAGCGGTAGCGTGGCACGAGCCATGCCCGCCACAATCGCGGGTTCCGATTTTAGCCAGCGGGAAGCCGGTTTCAGCGCGCCGCAGGAGGCGTGAACCATCGACATCGAGTCTTCGACGGTCACCGACTGGATCCCCGTCGCCTGCATGTCGCGCTCCGTTCGGCCTAATGCAGGTAGCAGGTAGTTATGCTTTGCCAGCAGCAGATGCGATCTGTTCAGTTTGGTCGCCACATGGACCTGCAGATCCAGACTTTTCATCGCCGCAAAAGTACGCTGCGGCTGCGGCATCGCCACCGCCAGATTACCGCCCATGCAAATGAGCGCTTTTGCCTCTCCCCGTTCGATGGCACGAATGCTCTCCACGCTGGAGCGGCCATGCTTACGCGTCACGCTGATAGCGAAATGCGACTCAAGGCGTTGCAGGAACTCTTCGGGCGCCGCTTCGTTGATCCCCACAGAACGATCGCCCTGCACGTTAGAATGACCGCGCAACGGGCAGATCCCCGCGCCGGGCTTACCCATATTGCCTTTCAGCAACAGCAGGTTTACCAGTTGCTGAACGTTCTCAGTGCCGTTTTTATGCTGGGTGATCCCCAACCCGTAACAAATAATGGTGGCGCGGGATTTGTTGTAGCTGTGTGCGAGGTCCTCCATCTGACTGCGCGTCAGTCCGGAATCCTGTTCCAGTTTTGCCCAGCTACACTGGCGTAAATCGTCATACAGCGTCGAATAGCCCTCGGTATGCTCATGAATAAAAGCATGATCGAGGCAGGGCTGTTGATCCAGTAAGATCCGCGCTTCGTCCATTTCGATCAGCGCTTTCATTATGCCTTTGAGCAGCGAAGCGTCACCGCCTATTTTAACCTGATAGTAATCGCTGCTTAGCTCCGTGGCCTGGCCGCCGAACATCTCTTTTGGGCTTTGCGGGAAGCTAAAGCGCTCAAGCCCCCTTTCGTTCAGCGGGTTGATGGAGATAATTTTGGCCCCACGTTTGGCAACGTCGCGTAAGGTGGTCAGCATGCGTGGATGGTTAGTGCCCGGGTTATGCCCGATACAAATCACCAGATCGCAGTGGTCAAAGTCGTCCAGTTCAACGGTCCCTTTCCCAAGGCCAATGGCTGGTGTTAACCCTGCGCTGGTCGGCCCGTGGCACATGTTAGAGCAATCAGGGAAGTTACTGCTGCCGTATTCGCGGGCAAACAGTTGATACAGAAATGCCGCCTCATTTGAGGTTCTGCCGGAAGTGTAAAACTCAACTTGTTCCGCAGAATCATAGCTGCGCAAGCGCTCACCGATCTCGTGGAAGGCGATATCCCAATCCACTGCCTGCCAGGTGTCTGACGCTGCATCGTATTTCATTGGATGCGTCAAACGACCAATGTTTTCCAGTTCATAATCGCTATAGTGCCAGAGCGTAGAAACCGGATGACGGCTGAAAAATTCCGGTGACGCTTTCTTGCTGGTTGTCTCCCAGGAGACCGCCTTCACGCCATTCTCGCACAACTCCATTGGCGCACGATGCCCTGGGTCCGGCCACGCACAGCCCGGACAATCGAACCCTTTCACCTGGTTCATTTTGAACATCGCGATAATGTCGCGTGCGACAGCCTTTTGCGAAAATACCGAAGCAGTGACGGCTTTTACCGCGCCCCACCCACCCGCCGGGCCCTGATAATCGCTTACTCCTGGAACACCATTTTTCATTATTACTGCTTATTCACCGCCAATTTTTGATGGTGAATACGGTAGCAATTTCCGTCCAACATTGATTTCCTCTTCATGGAGTACGGCCCGGCTACAATGAACGGGTTAGATTTATCTTCCCCTTTCAGCACAAAGCGACATAAAGTCCCAATCTGTTAAATTGAGTTCTACCTAACTGCTACACTGCATCAACACAACCACTCAGAAGGCAGGTCAACATGTCAGACAATACCTATCAGCCCGCGAAAGTCTGGACGTGGGAAAAATCGAACGGCGGCGCATTCGCCAATATCAACCGCCCAATATCCGGTGCCACCCATGAGAAAACGCTGCCAGTCGGCAAACATCCGCTGCAGCTCTATTCGCTGGGTACGCCAAACGGGCAGAAAGTAACGATTATGCTGGAGGAGCTGCTGGCGCAGGGCGTCAAGGGCGCGGAATACGATGCCTGGATTATCCGTATTGGCGATGGCGATCAGTTTTCCAGCGGCTTTGTTGAGGTGAATCCGAACTCGAAGATCCCTGCACTGCGCGATCATTCGCAAAACCCGCCGGTTCGCGTTTTCGAATCTGGCGCAATCCTGCTCTATCTGGCGGAAAAATATGGTTACTTCCTGCCGCAGGATTTGGCGAAGCGCACTGAAACGCTGAACTGGTTGTTCTGGCTACAGGGCGCAGCCCCCTTCCTCGGCGGTGGTTTTGGTCACTTCTATAACTATGCGCCGGTAAAAATTGAGTACGCTATCAATCGCTTCACAATGGAAGCCAAGCGCCTACTCGACGTGCTGGATAAGCAATTAGCGCAGCATCAGTTTGTGGCCGGAGATGAATACACCATTGCCGATATGGCGGTCTGGCCGTGGTTTGGCAATGTGGTTCTGGGCAACGTGTACGACGCGGCAGAGTTCCTTGATGCAGGAAGCTATAAGCACGTGCAACGCTGGGCAAAAGAGATTGCAGCGCGTCCGGCGGTTAAGCGTGGCCGTATTGTAAACCGTACCAACGGGCCGCTGAACGAGCAGCTTCATGAACGCCATGACGCCAGCGACTTCGATACCAATACCGAAGATAAGCGCCAGGGTTAACGTAAGATGCCGGATGGCGGCGCTAACGCCTTATCCGGCCTACATATAAGGCGCGGGCCTGATAAGCGCTGCGCCATCCGGCATAAAATCACGCGCTGGTGACGTCGTACTCCATGCGGCGAAGTGCGTCTAACGTGGCTTTAGCTTCATCTTCATCAATGATGCTCATGGCGAACCCTACGTGCACCAGCACCCATTGCCCGACCAGCTCAGCCGTATTACCTTCACAAATCAGGGCAATATTGACATCACGTTTGATGCCGCACACTTCAACCTGCGCAAGCTGGTGAATATCTTCACCAACGGCCAGAACCTGACCAGGGACTCCAATACACATATCTGACTCCGCCCCATAGCAACCTATGGGTTATTCGACTTCAATACTTTTCACTTTCAGTGAATCGCCAGCATCAACCCGCAGACGATCGCCCTGACATAGTGGACACTGCGCATCATGCTGGGTGATTTCCACAACCTGACTGCAATCCCAACACCACGCCTGGGCTGGTTTGTAATCAATATGCAGCTCACAACCCTGCGCCAGCGTACCCTGACAGACGATGTCGAAACTGAAACGGACGGCACTCTCCTCAACGCAGGAGAGTGCGCCAATTTCCAACCAAACGCCGGTTACGCGTTTGACACCGTGCTGCTCTGCCTGCTGTTGAACAATCTCAACCGCGCTCTGACAAAGGGACAGCTCATGCATTTTCGCAGTTCCGACGACCCAGCAGCAGCGCGCGGCGATTTAGCTGCGGCGCATTCGGATCGCTCACCGGCAGCGATAACAGCATGCGCGCACAATCATCAGCCAGACGGACACCTTCTTGTGCCGACATGCTGTGCGAAAGCGGCGACATCAGCGAACAAGAGAGATATTGCGATACGCCCTCCAGTTCACCCACGGTAAAGGTCATTTCGCCATACGGCAGACGCAACCCGATTTTTTCGCTGACTTTACGCACCGGCCAGATCTGATCCGGTCCGGGGAAAATCAGTGCGCTGAGCATCCAGGGTGTGATAACACACCCCGTCCACTGACCTTCAAACAGCGTAAAATCAGAGACATACACCGGCATATTCGGATGCAGGAAGGAAAGATCGTGCATCGAACTCCGGGCAATCTCTTCAAACGCCGCCTGAATTTGCGTCTTCGGGGCCGTCTGAAAACCGACAAACTCCTCAGACATGAGCCGCCTCCCGAGGGATCGCTTCAACGCCTGATTCGCGAAGCGCGGCAAGAACCTGCTCAAGCGCAGGTTCAATCATGGCTTCAACCGTTGGCGTTAGCCCAATATGCGGTTCCAGCGATTCCGGAATAATACCGACTAACGTCAGCTTTTTCGGAAACTCGCCGGTGAAACGCAGGGCCGACAATACGTCGGCCAGGCCAAGCTGGTGCGGTGAGATTTTGTTCGTAAACAGCGCCGGGATCTCTTCATCCCGCAGGACCATCATCGTTCCCGGCGTGTTTTTCTTCGACACGATGGCGTCAGCAATGATCAGATGATCCCTATTCGCCATATCGCCGAGAAGCTCCATCCCAGCCGTACCACCGTCCAGAACATCAACAAAGTCTGGCAGGATGTAACGTTGCTCTAACGCCTCAACGATACGCACCCCGATAGCTTCGTCGGTCAGCAAAATATTGCCGACCCCTAAGACTAATATCCGCATTACAGAACCTTAACTGAGACCACTTCGTTCCCGTCAACGTCCACCACATGCACCGCACATGACATACAAGGGTCGAAGGAGTGAATGGTACGAACCACTTCCAGCGGTTTGTTTGGATCGGCGATTGGCGTGCCTACCAACGAGCGCTCGTATGGTCCGACTTCATCGTTGAAGTTACGTGGGCCTGAGTTCCAGGTTGACGGAACAACCGCCTGGTAGTTGCTGATAATACCGTCTTTAATCACCATCCAGTGAGACAGCATACCGCGCGGCGCTTCGAGGAAACCAACGCCTTTAAATTCGCCCGTTGCCGGAATATCCGGTTTCACGAAGGTGGTGTGGTCGCCTTTGCCGATGTTCACAATCAGCGCGTTGTACTGATCCTGCAGAACGTTCTGCAGTTCACAGCAGTGAACGGTACGGCCAATGATACGGCCCAGCGTTGAGTGCAGTTGCGACACTTCGATGGTTTTACCGGTCAGCTTGGTGTAAATCGCGATGATTTCATTCAGCTTGGCATGAGTAGACTCGCGTTTAGCCGCCAGTTTACACAGCATGTTGGCCAGCGGACCCACTTCAACCGTTTTACCGTAGAAGGTCGGCGCTTTAACCCAGGAGTATTTGCCGTCATCAGACCAGCCGGTGTAATCCGGAACCGTTGTGCCTTCCCACGGAGCCTGCGGCGCTTCGTCTTTGTACCACGCGTGTTTCGCACTCTCCTGAATCCCTTTGATCAGGTACTCATCGGAGTGAGAGGTGATCGGACGATAGGTCGACAGATCTTCATTGGTGATGTAACCACCCGGGAACAGGAAGCTGCCGTTTTTACCGTCAGTCGGGAATTCCGGCGCGCTCAGATAGTTAACCGCACCCTGACCACGTTCCAGCCACTCAGGGTAGAACGCAGCAATAACCGCGGTATCAACTTTGTAAACCTGCTCAACAAAGTCGCTCAGCTTGTCGATGAAGGACTTGATGTACATCAGACGCTCAAGGTTCAGCACGCCGAGGCCGTCGAGGTTAATTGGGTTAGCAACTCCACCTACCGCCAGATTCTGGATGTGCGGCGTTTTACCGCCCAACAGCGCTACAACGCGGTTGGCATCACGCTGGCATTCCAGCGCCTGCAGATAGTGAGCAACAGCAATCAGGTTCACTTCCGGCGGCAGCTGCATTGCCGGGTGACCCCAGCAACCGTTGGCAAAAATACCTAACTGACCGCTGGCGACAAGATCTTTGATCTTATTCTGAACCTTGGTGAACTCTTCCGTGCTGTTCAGGTGCCAGGAGGACACACCATTCAGCATCGCGGACGCTTTCGCTGGATCGGCTTTCAACGCGGAGGTGATGTCCACCCAGTCCAGCGCCGAGAGCTGATAGAAGTGAACAATGTGGTCATGCGTGGTGTGCGCGGCCAGAATGATGTTACGGATGTACTGTGCGTTCACCGGAACATCAATATTCAGCGCGCTTTCTGCTGCACGAACGGAAGAGATAGCGTGAGTGGTAGTACAAACGCCACAGATACGCTGAACAATCATCCAGGCATCGCGCGGATCGCGGTTTTTCACGATCTCTTCCATGCCGCGCCACATGGTACCGGAAGCCCATGCTTTAGATACCACGCCATTTTCGATTTCGCAGTCGATGCGTAAATGACCTTCAATACGGGTTACCGGATCAATAGTAATTCTCTGGCTCATGCTTTGCTCGCCTCATGACGATTTTGATCGTTTTGTTTTAAAGGAGGAAGTATCGGCAGTAGACGAATGAGTACGATGTATGCACAAATCTCAATAGCCACAAAACCAATAGAAATCAACAGTTCTTCCCAGGTTGGGAAGTAGTGGTAGCCACCACCAGGATTGAACGCCACCAGCGAATAGGACAGACGCCATGTTGCACAACCCAGCAATGCGCTCAACGCGGACAGATACAGCATGCGTGAGTCATTACGCAGCTTAGTGACGCGCAGCACCACCAGCGGGAAGACCATCAGTACGACTTCAATCCAGAACATTACGGAGTAAAGATCGCCTGCAAACGCATAGGACAGTTTGTCGCGATAGATTAACTCGCCAAAGCGAAGAACCACGAAAATCGCCAGCAATATGCTGATGGTATTCGTCAGCTTGATGAACAAGCTTTTCTCGTCCGGACCGTTACCTTTCAGACCGGCTTGTACCAGTGAGCCTTCAAAGATGACGATCGAGAAACCCATAATAAAAGCGGTTAATACGGAGAAAAGCGGCAACATTTCATACGCTTGCCATAGCGGATGCACCTTATAACCCGCAGAAATCATCAATGAACCCATTGAAGACTGGTGCATGGTTGGCAGCAGCGCGCCGAGAGCGATAATAAAGAACATCACTTTATTCAAACGCTTGAGGGAGACTTTCCAACCCAGACGTTCAAACAGAGCCGGAGCAAATTCCAGCGCCATGATGCCGATATAGATGGTCATACAGACCGCCGTTTCGAACAATACCGAGTTCACGTTGAAGTGACCTGGAATGTAGAAATACGGCAGGTTCCAGTAACGACCGACGTCAATGGTGATCGACAGGCCACCCAGCGAGTAACCAAACAGGCTTGCCAGCAGCGCCGGACGCACCAACGGATGGTATTGCCCTCTGTTGAAAACATACACCGCCCACGCCAGCGCCCACCCGCCGCACGCGAAGCCAGTACCAATCAACAGGTCAAACGCGATCCAAACACCCCATGGGAAACCGCCGTTCAGATCGGAGACTGAACCCAATCCGAAGACCAGACGTTTCACGATCAGGAGCATACACAGGACGATTAACGGCCCAAAAATAATGACCGGTTTGCTGATTATTTTTCCGCCCAGCGGTTTAGGATCATGACTCATGATCGTCTCCTCCGTCGTGATGGTCGTTTTTCGTGTTACGACGAACCAACACGGTTAAGCCCGCCAGCGCAGCCAGGGGTAATATCATGCCCTTATACAGGGAATGTTGAACATGTTCAGAACGCGCACCGGTTGAAAGATCATCCAGTTTCGGCAGATCCAAATCTTCGTAAGGAACCCCCGTCAGCACCATAACCTGCGTACCACCACCTTCCTTCTCACCGTACAGGTGTGGGTAGTACTTCGGTACCGTATGCAGATAGGTATCGCCCGCTTTCACCGTCTGACGCGGATAGCGGTATTCGCTGCCAGGCTTCAGCGCGAGACGTTTTTTCGCCTCAGCCATCAGCTCTTCACGCGTACCAAAAATCACCGCCCCGGCAGGACACACTTCAACACAACCCGGTAAACCGCCTTTATCCAGACGCTCAACACCTTTCTGGTTACACAGTTCACATTTGTGAAGCGCACCAAACGGGTTGTTATAGTCGTACTTAGGCACGTTGTACGGACAGGCGACCATGCAATAGCGGCAACCTGTGCAAACATCTTTGTCATAGTGAACGATGCCGGTTTTCGGATCTTTCTTCAGTGCAGAGACCGGGCAAACGGAGACGCAGTTCGGATCGACACAGTGCATGCACTGTTTCTTAATGTATGCGTAGCCATTTTCTTCCTGGTCTTTGTTAACACCTGTTCCACTACGCCACACCTGGATGATGTTATTGGTATAAGGCGACAGCTTGTCGTTGTTTGACCAGGTCTGCTCGCCTTCCGGGTTACGCGCCGGAAAGTTGATGTCCTGACACTTGGTGACACAGGCCTGGCAGCCCACGCATAGCGTCGAGTCATAGAGCATCCCAAGAGACCCAGGGATTGGCGGACGGTTTTCTGCAGCCGCATGGCTGATGGACGGCGCAGCGCCCAACAGCAATGCCCCGCTGGAGGCTGCTTTAATAAAGTTACGTCTGTTCACGGTTATTCTCCCCGTGAGTCAGCGTTATCTTTCTTCTGCTGACGACCCAGTTCACGAACCGCCATCACGCTGACGCCGGCGACCAGCCCTACCACGCCACCAAGCAGCCCAATCGCGCCGGCAGAGACATTGCCACCTTCTTTCATGTTGACATCAGGTTTCTCGGAGCGCGGGGTTTGGTTTTCCACATGAGCAAGCTGGTGAATACCTTTATGGAAACCGACGCCTTCTTCGTTACAGCCGTAGCAAGGGTGACCGATAGCCACCGGCCACACGCCGCCAACATCGCAGAATTGCAGCGTTGAGCAGTTGCCGTAGGTTTCTGGTCCTTTACAGCCCAGATGGTAGAGACACCAGCCTTCACGGTGGCCTTCATCGCCAAACTCTTTCGCAAAGCGGCCAGCATCGAAGTGCGGGCGACGCTCGCAATGTTCGTGAATCAAACGGCCATAGGCGAATGTTGGACGGTTTTTGGTATCCAGCTTCGGCGGCTTACCGTAAGTGATGATATGCGCGACCGTTGCCAGGAAGTTATGCGGGTTCGGCGGACAGCCGGGAATGTTGATGATGGTTTTGCCTGGCAGAACTTCCTGCAAGCCGACTGCACCCGTTGGGTTAACGCCAGCGGCAGCAACACCACCCCACGCGGCGCAAGAGCCAATGGCAATGATAGCGGCTGCGCCTTCAGCGGCCCGGCGGATATGATCCACGATCGGCTCACCGGCAACCATGCAGTAAATACCATTATCTTTCAGTGGGATAGAACCATCTACAACCAGAACATATTGCCCTTTGTACTTCTCCAGAGCGTTATGTTTATTCTCTTCAACCTGATGGCCGAAGGCGGCAGAGAGTACCTCATGGTATTCCAGAGAGATTGTCTCCAGGACGAGGTTTTCCACTGTAGGGTGTGTCGCGCGAAGCAGCGATTCAGTACAACCCGTACACTCCTGAGCACCAATCCAGATAACCGGTGGGCGCTGAGGGCGGGAAACTGATTCGGCCATTTCTGCGGCGGCTTTGCTACTGAGCCCCATGGTGGCGGCCAGTGCTGCACAAAGCTTCATGAAATCGCGGCGATTGATGCCGCTCGAATTGATGAGAGAGTTATCTCCAGTCATTTTATAGTTATTCCGTTGCGAAGACCTGGCTTTTTATTTTGCACCATTCGCATGTTGCATATTGCGATCGGCGCGCCATTTACCACACTTTTTATATGGTTATGTGCGATATAATACTTCGACGGAGCAACAAAACGAAGGCGTAGGTCAATAGTGTAATTAATTAAAGCAAGATAATACCCCTTTCGGATCAAGCTTCGAGCCGATAGCCGGCCATGAAAAAGCGAATTGTTGTACTGGACTGGTTCTCTTTAAAGAAATCCATCACCATCTCCTTATCCAGTCCATAGCGACGCGTCAGGATGCCCGCTTCCCACGCGCTGAGCTGTCGATCGCCAGTTTTTTCAAACATTCGATGTGAAAACCCCAGTACAAAACCGCGTTTATAATCCGCGCAAAAATGCGCCACCGAGCGTGCGCTATCCGCATTTTCCGCGTTTAATCCGGCCATCAGGCCTTTACCAAAATGGTTGTCCATGCATAACCCTCAATCGCTATATAATAAATTATATAGCGATTTTTTAAGCAAAGACCAGAGGTATCAGGGACTTTTTTGTGCCAGCTTAAAACGACACCCAGTCATCCGTTTTAGTTGTTGCAGAGGTTTTGCGTTCTGCTGAAGGGGAAGCGGTCGCAGTGGCAGTGTATTGCACGTCGTTAGCTGATAGACGGAACTGTTGCACCGAACGTTGCAGATCTTCCGTTTGCCGTTCCAGCGCGACTGCCGCGGCGGAAACCTGTTCGACAAGCGCGGCATTCTGTTGCGTAACGCTGTCCATCTGCGTGATCGCTACGCTTACCTGTGAGATGCCTTTGTTCTGTTCTTCCGAAGCAGAGGCGATTTGTTTCATGATGGTGGTGACTTCTGTCGCGCCGCGCAGAATCGCCTCCATCGTTAATCCGGTCTCTTTAACCAGACGAGCACCCTGATCGACACGACGCGACGATTCGCCGATCAGCGTCTCAATCTCTTTTGCCGCTCCGGCGCTACGGCTGGCAAGATTACGCACCTCACCGGCAACCACGGCAAAACCGCGCCCCTGCTCGCCCGCTCTGGCCGCTTCAACCGCCGCGTTAAGCGCCAGGATATTGGTCTGGAAAGCAATGCTGTTAATCACAGAGGTAATTTCCGCGATCTGTTTAGAACTGGCGGCAATGCCGTCCATGGTCTCAACCACTTCTGAAACCAGCGAGCTGCCTTTACCTGCCGTTTCTGTCGCCGTATCGGCCAGTTGGCTGGCCTCACGCGCATTTTCGGCGTTCAGTTTTACCGTTGCGGTCAGCTGCTCCATGCTGGCGGCGGTCTCTTCCAGCGCTGCAGCCTGCTCTTCTGTACGTGAGGAGAGATCGTTATTACCGGTGGAAATTTCCGTCGCCCCTCGCCAGATGTTGTCACTACCAGAGCGAATGGTACTCACGGCTTCGCGCAAGCTGTCCTGCATCGCGCACAGTAACGGCACCAGTTGGCCCACGCAGTTACGACCAAAATCTTCAATAGAATGGCTGAGATCGCCCTGCGCAATTTGTTGAAATTGTTGGCGAATACGTCCCAGAGGTTTCACCATCATGGCGACGAGGTAGCGGTCGGTAAAGAACAGGAGAGCAATACCGAGGATTACGGCGGTGATAATCAGGGTCCGGATGATAGACGTTTTGCCATCGACCATAACGCGGGTGGTATCGAGCCTTTCACCCGCAGTGGTGTTAAAACGCTCAGCGCTGGCGCCAAATTCACGGCTCAGGGCTGGCGTAACGGTGCTGGCATGCTCCGCAAAGGCCGTGAGCGTGCCCTGCTGCGCCAGTTGCATTTGTGGGATCACGCCGTTATCCAGCAGCGCCTGCCACTTGGTCAGCACCGCCGCGGCGACTTCCGGATCCATGGGGCCAGGAGACAATGTTTTCATCTCCTGGAGTTTTTTACTCATATTGTCCAGGGACTGTTGCGCTGGCGCAAAATCCGGCGTTCCGCCGCTAATTTTGACATCCATTGCGCGACTTAACCGCGTCACAAAACGAAAATACTGATCGTTACCCTGGCTGAGAACAGTCATCTGATGGACGAGATGACGGTCAATATCATTCCCTTCTGATATTTTTGATAAAGAATGAAGACTGAATAAACCCACGCCCGACCACAGCAGGCAAAAAAGTCCCAGTATTGCCAACATGACAATACGAATAGTGAAGTTTTTCAGCAAACCCATAATAATTTCCTTGCCGTTGATGAGGAATTCGCCACCAGGCGATACTTATCCTTGTTATCGGCAGCCGATAGAGAAGATATAATGCGTTCTTTATTTTTTTACTTTCTTAAGTCCAACCCATATCTCTCCAGGCGATATCAACATGAATGCTAATGAAATTAGCTAGCATTATTATTCAGATAACTCACCTAAATCATTTAATAATGCTTTGTTTTCTATCACAAAGATTTATAAAACCCAGCAAGAGTGTGCTCCCAGGCTAAATCAGCGGCAGCTTTCTCATAACGACAGGTCGGGGCATTATGAAAGCCGTGATTAACGCAAGGAGATATATAGCCTTCCCAGGCCAGCTCCTTCAATAATTGGCGGTTCGAATGCCGCTCAGTTTTTTATCCCAGTGTGACCTGTGAACGGAATATTCACCTAGAACCCGCTAGAATAGAAACGCTGTTTTGAAATTCACCTGCACTAAGGAGATCTCATGGCCTGGTTTGCCAATCCTGAACGTTACGAGCAAATGCTCTATCGCTACTGTGGACGCAGCGGTTTACGCTTACCCGCACTGTCGCTGGGTTTGTGGCACAGTTTTGGGCACGTTCAGGCGCTGGAGTCACAGCGCGCCCTACTGCGTAAAGCCTTTGATTTAGGCATCACCCATTTTGATTTGGCCAATAACTATGGGCCGCCTCCAGGCAGCGCAGAAGAGAATTTTGGCCGTTTACTGCGCGAGGATTTTGCACAATACCGAGATGAGCTGATCATCTCCACCAAGGCGGGCTACGACATGTGGCCAGGGCCATACGGTTCTGGTGGTTCGCGTAAATACCTGCTTGCCAGCCTCGACCAGAGCCTGCAACGCATGGGGCTCGACTATGTCGATATCTTCTACTCACACCGCGTTGACGAAAATACGCCAATGGAAGAGACCGCCTCAGCGCTGGCCCATGCGGTGCAAAGCGGTAAAGCGCTGTATGTCGGCATCTCGTCCTATTCTCCGGAACGAACGCAAAAGATGGCCGAGCTGCTACGGGAATGGAAAATTCCGCTTCTTATCCACCAACCCTCTTACAACCTGCTTAATCGCTGGGTAGACAGCAGTGGCTTGCTGGATACGCTGGAAGCTAACGGCATGGGCTGCATTGCCTTTACGCCGCTGGCCCAGGGGCTGCTGACGGGGAAATACCTCAACGGCATCCCGGAAGGTTCACGTATGCAGCGTGAAGGGAAAAAAGTCCGTGGGCTGACAGAAAATATGCTGACGGAAGAAAACCTTAGTAGCCTGCGTTTGCTCAATGAGATGGCGCAACAGCGCGGACAGTCGATGGCGCAAATGGCCTTAAGCTGGTTGCTGAAAGACAACCGGGTCACTTCGGTATTAATTGGCGCCAGCCGACCGGAGCAGCTGGAAGAAAACGTTCAGGCATTGGCTAATCTGACGTTCAGCGCCGAAGAACTGGCGCAAATCGATAAACACGTCGCTGACGGTGAGCTGAACCTGTGGCAAGCCTCATCTGACAAATAGCCGTTTGTCACTCCGTGCCGGGTCGCAATAAAGCGCTACCCGGCCATGGTAATGCGCCATGACCTCATACTTCTTCTGCTTTGAGCTGTGGACGCTGGTATTCCGGCCACACCAGCGCGACGAGCGCAGGGTAAGCCTCCAGGCTGAACTCTCTGAAGCACTGACGTAAGTTGAGCACGTCCAGATCGGCATGCGGGACCTTCTCCCCACTGAGACAGCGTTTTTTTATATTGTCGTAATATTTGTACACCGCAGAGTTAAGGTCGCTACAACGCCGCTGCGCATCAAATAGGCCAGGCGTCTCATTCAGCTCCACCATCGTCATCCGTTTGATCGTCGAGTGGATAAAATCGATATATTCGTGATTAACGCGCCAATACCATACCGGGGTAATCGAATTCATCAATACAGAAAAATGATCTTCACCCTCTTCTTTACTCAAGATTTCTGGCTGGTGTCCAGCGTTACCATTTTCTGCATAGCGGTTTTTATTTGCGCTGCGCATCAACAAAAGCACCCCGCAGGTAAGCAATAGCAGGGTAATAACAGAATAAAATATACTGTTCATATACTGGCTCCATTTTTTTTGATTTTAAAATTACACCATGCTATTGTCAACGCAGCCTGACATATTAAAAACAATACAGTATTGGCATCAAAGGATATTTCAACATGCTTCCCGAGCATCTTGTTCCCGCGCATTATCATTTATCTCAAACATCGACTAATACCTTCCCCACAGAAAACAGTGAAAATTTGACTCAGGGAAAGAAAACATTAAGTGATTATGAAGCTGATATTTTGATCAGCGCTACAGCGACCGGCCAGGCGCGCAATATGTTGTTTGAAGAGTGCGACCGTCATTTAAAAGAACGTTTGTTTTGCGCGGCAAAGATTGAGTCATTCACGCGCTTGCTCAATTCATTGCAAGCGGAGGGCGACATTAACGCACAAGAATTAAGTAAAATCTTGACCGAAAAAACAGCCACCATCAATGAGCAAGGTAATAAAATTTGGCTTAATTTAATTACCCGCGAAACCAGCGACCCTATTTTTTATTCTCTGGAAGAGAAATAAAATGAAAGATGTTGAGGATAATAATGTTTATTTGGCTTTAGATGACCATAAAAGTGATGAGTTTGTCTTAAAGCAGAATTTAGCTATCCTGATTGCCAATAAAAACGCGACGCTGGAAAGCGTTGCCCAGGAAATGGTTTCTATACCCGCCGCACTGGTGCGGATGAAATGGCAAAATCGTCGCGAAATTTATGCGCTACAGGCGAAAGAAGAGATCTATGGCGCCGCGATTGAGGCCATCATAGCCCAACACCCCGAACTGCGGGATAAAATCATGGCCCGGCTGGAGAGCACCTACCAGCATATACTCGCGCGAGAAACGGCCACCTTACGCCTGACGCGCAAGCTGTCCGAAGGCAGCTACGAACCGACCAGGATAACCACGGTCGCGTTGGATGAAAACAGATAAGAACAGGTTTGTAAGGCGTGGAATCAGGATAAGCAGGCCGGGTAGGTGAAAACCACTACCCGGCGAGAAAGTTACTTCGCTTTCACGGTCTCTTCACCGACCAGACCAATCTTCAGGAAACCGGCCTGATGCAGCGTGTCCATTACCTTCATCATGGTTTCATAATCGACGGTCTTATCTGCACGGAAGAAAATCGTGGTGTCTTTCTTCCCTTCTGTCAGCGTAGTTAGCTCGCTAATCATGGTTTCATCCGTCACCTGATTATTGCCAATAAACATACTCTTATCGGCTTTGACTGACAGATAAACCGGTTTTTCCGGACGCGGCTGCGGCGTGCTGGTGGAGGCAGGGAGATTCACCTTCACATCCACTGTTGCCAACGGCGCGGCTACCATAAAGATGATCAATAAAACCAACATAACGTCGATAAACGGCGTCACGTTGATTTCATGCATTTCACCGTTATCGTCCAGGTTCTCATTAAAGCTCATTGCCATGGAACATTACCCTACACGTAATTTCTGCGCGGCACGTACCGGATGCGCGGAGGCGCTGGCGTTCAGGTCCAGATCGCGACTTTGCAGCAACAGCACCTGCGCCGCGACATCGCCCAGCATCGCTTTATAGCTGCCAATCTGACGTGCGAAAATATTGTAGATGACGACCGCAGGAATCGCCGCAACCAGACCAATCGCGGTCGCTAACAGCGCTTCTGCAATGCCCGGCGCAACAACGGCCAGGTTGGTGGTTTGGGTTTGTGCAATCCCGATGAAGCTGTTCATGATGCCCCATACCGTACCGAACAGACCCACAAAAGGCGAGATAGCCCCGATGGTGGCCAGGTATCCGTTACCGCGTCCCATATGACGTCCAACTGCCGCCACACGACGCTCCAGACGAAAACCGGTGCGCTCTTTAATACCTTCGTTGTCGTCACTGCCTTCAGACAGTTCCAGCTCGTTCTGCGCTTCGTAAATCAACTGTGCGCCAAGGCTTTTAGCATCGAATCCTGCGGCAATCTCGTTTGCCTGGTCTAAAGAGCGGGCATCCGCCAGCAGTTGCTGTTCACGCTTAAGACGGCGTTTCTGAGTAAAGAACTCAAGGCTCTTACTAAAGAAGATAGCCCAGGTGACCACTGACGCTAAAATCAGCCCAATCATCACGCACTTAACCACGATATCGGCGTGCTGATACATACCCCAGACGGAAAGGTCCGTCTGCATCAAATTATTACCCACTCTGTATCTCCAGGACGCAAATCACAAAATCTAAGCGTAATCATATCAAAACAACGTCGAATTGATAGTCGTTCTCATTACTATTTACATATTGCCGCACCTTTGGTTTCTTTTCTTTGCGCTTACGCAGTAAAAAAGTCACCAGAGGCATTTTGAGATTATTTTCTACTGTATGACCGTTCTGCAGGATGCGTCATCTTTGATTCATGGTAGTTTAGACATCCAGACGTATAAAAACAGGTAATACACCATGGCAGATAAGCAACTTGAAACCAAACTCGTTCACGCAGGACGCAGTAAAAAGTACACGCAGGGCTCGGTAAATAGCGTGATCCAGCGCGCTTCTTCGCTGGTGTTTGACAGCGTTGAGGCCAAAAAACAGGCCACGCGCAACCGCGCTAACGGTGCGCTTTTCTACGGACGTCGCGGAACCCTGACGCATTTTTCGCTGCAGGAAGCCATGTGCGAACTGGAAGGCGGCGCGGGTTGCGCGTTGTTCCCTTGCGGCGCAGCAGCTGTTGCCAACACCATCCTTGCTTTTGTTGAACAAGGCGATCATGTGTTGATGACCAATACCGCCTATGAGCCCAGCCAGGACTTCTGCACCAAAATTCTCGGTAAACTTGGCGTCTCAACGGGCTGGTTTGATCCGTTGATTGGCGCCGATATAGTGAAGCATATTCAGCCGAACACCAAAGTTGTCTTTCTGGAATCACCCGGCTCCGTCACCATGGAGGTACATGATGTACCAGCAATTGTTGCCGCCGTCAGAAGTGTTGCGCCTGAGGCTGTCATCATGATTGATAACACCTGGGCTGCCGGCGTGCTGTTCAACGCGCTGGATTTCGGTATTGATATCTCGATTCAGGCGGGTACGAAATACCTGATTGGTCATTCCGACGGCATGGTCGGCACAGCGGTATCCAATGCCCGCTGCTGGGACCAACTGCGCGAAAATGCCTATCTGATGGGACAAATGCTGGACGCCGACACCGCCTATATGACCAGCCGTGGATTACGCACACTGAGCGTACGCTTACGTCAGCATCATGAAAGCAGCTTAAAGGTCGCCGAGTGGCTGGCCAACCACCCACAGGTCGCTCGTGTTAATCACCCGGCGCTACCCGGCAGTAAAGGCCATGAATTCTGGAAACGTGATTTTACCGGCAGCAGCGGGCTATTCTCCTTTGTATTGAATAAGAAGCTTAATAATGAAGAGCTGGCCGCGTATCTGGATCACTTCAGCCTGTTCAGCATGGCCTACTCCTGGGGCGGTTTTGAGTCGCTAATTCTCGCCAACCAGCCGGAACACATTGCGGCAATCCGTCCGCAAGGTGAAGTGGACTTCAGCGGAACGCTTATCCGTTTGCATATCGGTTTAGAGAATGTTGACGATCTGATTGCCGATTTAGCCGCAGGATTTGCCCGAATCGAGTAACATTGCCATAGATGGACATATATGCAGACACTTCTGGTGGAAAAGTCTGCAATTGTTGCGTCCGGGATCAAGGCATCCCGGACAATTCAGGAGTACAATCCACACATAAACGCTGTTCCACAGGAAAGTCCATGGTAGTTATTCAAGATATTGTCTCCGCGCTCTGGCAACACGACTTTGCCGCGCTGGCGGATCCACACGTTGTGAGCGTGGTTTACTTCGTCATGTTCGCCACACTGTTTTTAGAAAATGGCCTGCTGCCCGCCTCCTTTTTACCCGGAGACAGCCTGTTATTGCTGGCTGGGGCGCTGATCGCTCAGGACGTGATGAGTTTTTTACCTACCATAGCTATTCTGACCGCCGCCGCCAGCCTGGGCTGCTGGCTGAGTTACATTCAGGGACGCTGGCTGGGCAACACGAGAACGGTAAAAGGCTGGCTGGCGCAATTACCTGAAAAATATCATCAGCGCGCCACCTGCATGTTTGACCAACACGGCCTGATGGCGCTGCTGGCCGGGCGCTTCCTGGCGTTCGTACGCACCTTGCTGCCGACCATGGCAGGAATTTCAGGGCTGCCTAACCGTCGATTCCAGTTTTTTAACTGGCTGAGCGGCCTGCTGTGGGTCACCGTTGTCACCAGCTTTGGCTACGCGCTGAGCATGATCCCGTTCGTTAAACGCCATGAAGATCAGGTGATGACCTTTTTAATGATCCTACCGATTGCCCTGTTAACCGCAGGTCTGTTGGGAACCCTGTTCGTGGTGATTAAAAAAAAATACTGTAGCGCCTGAGTCGCATCCGTAGGCCGGATAATCTCCGGCATTTTGCCTTATGGCGCGTAGCTTTAAGGCCTACGGTGTACCGTTCAGACGGACAAGCAATCAACTCCCCTGCATCATCCGAATTCTGGCCGCATCTTCCCCCGGCGTCACGCCAAAGAAACGTTTGAATTCCCGACTGAACTGCGATGCACTCTCATAGCCGACACGCATGGCTGCCGCACTGGCCTTCATCCCGTCATGAATCATCATCATCCGCGCTTTATGCAGACGATAGCTTTTAAGATATTGCAGCGGCGACGTGCTGGTCACCGCTTTAAAGTTATGATGAAACGCCGACACGCTCATGTTCGCCTCTGCCGCCAGCTGTTCTACATTGAGGTTCTCGGTGTATTTGGTTTCAATCCGCTTCAGCACCCGGCTTATCAAGCTGAAATGCGTCTGACGACTGACCAGCGCAAGTAACGCGCCGCCGCGCGGCCCGGTCAGCACATGGTAGAGGATCTCGCGAATGATCTGTTTGCCGAGAATACGCGCATCCAGCGGGCGTTCCATCACATCCAACAGGCGCTCAGCGGCGCAGAGAATTTCGTCTGAAAGCGTCGCGGAGTTAATCCCACTGGCCGCCATAGCAGGCTGAAACAGCTCGTCTTCCCCAATGTCCATCAACAGCTCCTGCAATTGCAGGATATCGACATTCAGGTAGATTCCGGCCAACGGAACCTCCGGTGTCGCATACGTTTCACATTCAAAGGGTAAAGGTACGGTTAGCAGCAGGTATTCATTGGCGTCATAACGAAATACGCGTTCATTGATATAACCAATTTTATGGCCCGAAAAGAGAAATATGATACCTGGCTGATACATGACTGGTGTCCGTGCAACTGGCACCGTACCGTGCATCAGGCGGACATCTGGCAGCAATGCACTGAGGTTATTTTCATTATTTTTCAGCTGCTTAATTTTATCTGTCAGCAGAAGGCAGATCTCTTCACGGTTCATAAAGCACCATTTCATCATCGGTTTTCGACCCTGACATCATGCGCAGATTTATCCGTTTTCTCCAGTAGTCTGTAGAAATGGGCAAGACATCGGCAGAAATGTGCATTGAGAGCAGCGCAGCTGGCGACCACAATGTTCATCATCCGGCAGACACTCTCCTGCCCTCTTTTTATTACCCACACAAGGGAACGAGCAATGAACAATTTTAATCTCCATACCCCAACCCGTATTCTGTTCGGTAAAGGCGCTATTGCCGAATTGCGCGATCAAATCCCTCAGGATGCTCGCGTATTGATTACCTACGGCGGCGGCAGTGTGAAAAAAACCGGCGTTCTGGCACAGGTTCAGGATGCACTGAAAGGCCTGGACGTGCTGGAGTTTGGCGGTATTGAGCCGAACCCATCTTATGAAACGCTGATGAATGCGGTAAAGATCGTGCGTGATGAGAAAGTAACGTTCCTGCTGGCTGTGGGCGGCGGTTCGGTACTGGATGGCACCAAATTCATCGCAGCTGCGGCACAGTACGCTGACGGCATCGACCCATGGCGTATTCTGGAAACTCACGGCAACGACGTAAAAAGCGCCATCCCGATGGGCTCCGTATTAACCCTGCCCGCTACCGGTTCTGAATCTAACTCCGGCGCGGTCATCTCGCGGAAAACCACCGGCGACAAACTGGCCTTTATGACCCCGTTTGTGCAACCGGTATTTGCCGTACTGGATCCGGTTTACACCTATACCCTGCCGCCACGTCAGGTTGCAAACGGCGTCGTGGATGCCTTCGTGCATACCGTTGAGCAGTATGTAACTTATCCGGTCGACGGGAAAATTCAGGATCGCTTTGCCGAAGGCATTCTGCTTACGCTGATAGAAGAAGGTCCGAAAGCCTTGCAGGAGCCGGAAAACTACAACGTGCGTGCGAACGTCATGTGGGCGGCAACCCAGGCGCTGAACGGCCTGATTGGCGCAGGCGTACCGCAGGACTGGGCAACCCATATGCTGGGCCACGAACTGACCGCGATGCATGGTCTGGATCATGCGCAAACGCTGGCCATCGTTCTGCCTGCGCTATGGAATGAAAAACGCGATACCAAGCGTGCCAAACTACTGCAATACGCAGAACGTATCTGGAATATCACCGAGGGTTCCGAAGACCAGCGTATCGACGCCGCCATTGCCGCCACCCGTCAGTTCTTCGAGCAAATGGGTGTCCCGACTCGCCTGTCTGACTACGGCCTGGACGGTAGCACTATCCCGGCGCTGCTGGAAAAACTGCAAGCGCACGGCGGTACGAAACTGGGTGAACATCAGGACATTACGCTCGACGTCAGCCGTCGGATTTACGAAGCTGCCCGCTAAGGTTTTTTAACCTCCGCCTTTCGTTTTTGGCTATTTATACTCTAAATAATTCGAGTTGCATAAAGACGGCAAAGGAGAGAATCCCCAGGAGCTTACATAAGTAAGTGACTGGGGTGAACGAGTGCAGCCAACGCATATGCAGCTTGAAGTATGACGAGTATAGGCCAGACTTAAGTCACACCTAACTCACCGGAGCTTGCTCCGGTGACTGTAATCCAGGGGGGAATTATGACCGGTCCAACCATTATCAAACTACAGGATGGTAACGTCATGCCGCAGCTGGGCCTGGGGGTCTGGAAGGCAAGCAACGAAGAAGTCATTACCGCTATCCATAAAGCACTGGAAGTGGGTTATCGTTCGATTGATACCGCCGCCGCGTACAAAAACGAAGAAGGTGTCGGCAAAGCGATACGTAATGCGGGCGTGCCGCGGGAAGAATTATTCATCACCACCAAGCTGTGGAATGATGATCAGAAACGCGCCCGGGAAGCCTTACTCGAAAGCATGGAGAAACTCCAGCTCGATTACCTCGATCTTTACCTGATGCACTGGCCTGTTCCGGCGATCGATCACTACGTTGAAGCGTGGGAAAACATGATCGATCTGCAAAAAGAAGGGCTGATTAAGAGCATCGGCGTGTGCAACTTTCAGATCAATCATCTCCAGCGCCTGATAGACGAAACTGGCGTTCATCCCGTGATCAACCAGATAGAACTGCACCCACTTATGCAGCAGCGCCAGCTTCATGCCTGGAACGCCACGCATAAGATCCAGACCGAATCCTGGAGTCCATTGGCGCAGGGCGGGAAAGACGTCTTCGACCAAAAGATCATCCGTGACCTCGCAGAGAAATATGGTAAATCACCGGCGCAGATTGTCATCCGCTGGCATCTGGATAACGGTCTGGTGGTTATTCCGAAATCGGTGACGCCTGCCCGTATCGCAGAAAACTTTAACGTCTGGGACTTCCGCCTGGATAAAGAAGAATTAGGCGAAATTGCGAAACTCGATCAAGGCAGACGGCTGGGACCAGACCCGGACCAGTTCGGCGGTTAATCTCTTCTCTCCGGCCCGACACTCCCGTCGGGCCTTTCTGGTAATGAAATATCAGGAAACAATTAACATACATATATTGATGTATTTCTTGCAGTCGCTGGAGCAGCATTACGCAACATAACCTGTTAATTATTCAATAAATATATTCATTTCGTGAATGTATTTACCACACCTATAGGTGCGTAACCGTGGCTGATAAAAAAAGTAATGGCGTCAAATGGCTCCCATTAATTCTTATAGTACTCATTTCTGCCGGACTCTGGCAGCTTACGCCCCCCACCGGGTTAAGTGCGCCAGCCTGGCATTCGGCAATTATCTTCGTCGCCACCATCGCTTCTATTGTGGCTAAAGTATTACCCATCGGCGCGGTCGGCATTATTGGTATTACGGTATTCGCGCTCGCCTATGCTGCCGGGGATAAAACCGCCAGCGGCGCCATCACCACGGCATTGAGTGAACTGAACAGTTCGCTTATCTGGCTTATCGTCGTGGCTTTTATGATTGCCCGTGGGTTTATCAAAACCGGTCTCGGGCGACGTATTGCGTTGCAGATGATCCGCCTGCTCGGCAAGCGAACGTTGGGACTCGCCTACGGTCTGGCTTTTGCCGATCTAATCCTCTCTCCCGCTATGCCGAGTAATACAGCTCGCTGCGGCGGCGTCATCTATCCGATTGCCGACTCTCTGGCGCGTAGTTTCCATTCGAACCCGGAAGATGAGTCCCGCAGTAAAATCGGCACCTTTCTTATCACCTGTATTGGCAACGTCAACGACGTGACGGCAGCACTGTTTATGACCGGCTATACCGGCAACCTGCTGGCAGTAAAACTGGCGGCCAACGCCGGGGTTACGCTGACCTGGGGCGGCTGGTTTATGGCGGCGCTGCTACCTTGTCTGGTCTCTTTGCTGCTCGTTCCGCTACTGGTCTACTGGCTGGTGCGTCCGGAAATCAAACACACGCCGGATGCCCCGAACCTCGCCCGCAAAGAGCTGGCGGAAATGGGCCGCATGTCACGCGGGGAATGGCTGATGTTGGCAACTGTCGGCGTACTGCTGGTGCTGTGGATTTTTGGCGATACACTGGGCGTTGACGCCACTACCGCTTCGTTTGTAGGGCTGTCGATTTTATTGCTGAGCGGCGTGCTGAGTTGGGAAGACGTCAAAAGTGAGAAAGGGGCATGGGATACGCTGATTTGGTTCGCCGCGCTACTGATGATGGCGAATCAGTTGAAAAAACTGGGCTTCACCACCTGGTTCGGCAATCTGATTGGCGACAGCCTGAGCAGTACTATGCACGGGACCAGTTGGGTGATCGTCCTGCTGCTGCTGAACGCCGCCTATTTCTATACCCACTACTTTTTTGCCAGCGGCAATGCACAGATTGCCGCGCTGTATGCTGTTTTCCTCGGCGTCGGGCTGCATCTGAATATTCCCGCTGCTCCCACGGCGTTAATGCTGGCCTTCACCAGCAGTTTGTACTGCTCGCTCACCCAGTACACACATGCTCGCGGCCCTATTCTGTTTGGCGCCGGGTATGTTCCAACAGGCGTCTGGTGGCGCACAGGATTTATCATCAGCCTGTTTAACCAGGCGGTCTTTATTACCGTGGGTCTGATGTGGTGGAAGGTGTTGGGTCTGTACTAAACTGACTGCGTCCTGACGAAGACCTTACCTGCGGAGAAAAGGAATGACCTGTATTTTCTGTCAAATTGTTGAAGGCAAAGCGCCCTGCCATAAGGTATGGGAAGACGAACACCACCTGGCTTTTCTGTCGATTTTCCCGAACACCGACGGTTTTACCGTGGTGATCCCGAAAAAGCATTACCCCAGCTATGCCTTCGACATGCCGCCGCAGGCGTTAGCGGACCTGATGCTGGCGACCCAAAAAGTGGCTAAGAAACTGGATAAGGCTTTCCCGGATGTTAGTCGTACGGGAATGTTCTTCGAAGGTTTCGGCGTAGACCATGTGCACAGTAAATTAAGTCCCATGCACGGTACTGGCGATTTAACCCACTGGAAACCGATTGAATCGCGGCAGAACAAATTTTTCGAGCAGTATGAAGGATATCTGTCGTCACACGATCATGAACGGGCTGATGACGAAAAACTGGCCGCATTAGCGGCCAGAATTCGTGAGGCATAAATACTGATCTCTTCTGCCCGATAGCGGTGCAAGCACCTTATCCGGGCAAGACAGATTAACGTCCCGCCACTTTCCCGCGTTTTTTGTTTGCGGCAGGCGTCTGACGCTGGTGCGCCACTGGCGTGTGTTTGGTCAGCGCCGGACGAGTATGACGGTTCTGGCGACGCGCTTCGCGCATCTCTTCCAGCGTAGGCGCCGGAACCAGACATTCGCGACGCCCGCCGATCAGATGCTTTTTACCCATATCTTCCAGCGCCTGGCGGATTAACGGCCAGTTGGCTGGATCGTGGTAGCGCAACAGGGCTTTATGCAGACGACGCTGCTTATCACCTTTCGGCACCACCACGTCTTCACTCTTATAACCAATTTTACCCAACGGGTTTTTCCCGGTGTAATACATGGTTGTGGAGTTCGCCAACGGCGATGGATAGAAGTTCTGCACCTGATCCAGACGGAAACGACGTTGCTTCAGCCACAGCGCCAGATTCACCATATCTTCGTCACGCGTACCCGGGTGTGCGGAGATAAAATACGGGATCAGGTACTGCTCTTTACCAGCCTGTTTAGAGTAGGTATCGAACAATTCCTTGAAGCGATCGTAGCTGCCCATCCCCGGCTTCATCATCTTCGACAGCGGGCCTTCTTCAGTATGCTCTGGCGCAATCTTCAGATAGCCGCCAACGTGATGGGTCGCCAGCTCTTTGATATAGCGTGGGTCTTCCACCGCGATGTCATAGCGCACACCGGATGCGATAAGGATCTTTTTAATACCTTTGAGATCACGCGCACGGCGATAAAGGTTAATCGTCGGTTCGTGGTTGGTATCCATATGCGGACAAATATCCGGATAGACGCACGACAGACGACGGCAGGTCTGCTCCGCACGCGGTGACTTACAGCGCAGCATATACATGTTCGCCGTTGGGCCACCGAGATCGGAGATCACGCCGGTAAAGCCCGGAACGGTGTCGCGAATGGCTTCGATTTCATTGATGATCGAGTCTTCAGAGCGGCTCTGGATGATGCGGCCTTCGTGCTCGGTGATCGAACAGAACGAACAGCCGCCAAAGCAGCCACGCATAATGTTGATCGAGAAACGGATCATCTCATAGGCCGGAATACGGCTGTCGCCATACGCCGGATGCGGCACGCGCTTGTAAGGCAGCGCAAAGACGCTGTCCATCTCTTCGGTAGAGAGCGGAATGGCTGGCGGGTTGATCCAGATGTAGCGATCGCCATGCTTTTGCATCAGCGCGCGCGCGCAGCCTGGGTTGGTTTCGTGGTGCAGGATACGCGACGCATGCGCATACAGCACTTTGTCGCCCTTCACTTTTTCGAAGGACGGCAGCAGCACGTAGGTTTTTTCCCACGGTTTCGGACGTGGCGGCTGTACGGTTACCGCTTTCGCTTCCTGTTTTTTCGGTGCGACAGGTTTGTTGTCAGCACACGGCAGATCTTCACCGTAAGGATGCGGGATCGGGTCAATTTTTCCCGGCGTGTCGAGACGCGTGGAATCTACTCCACTCCAGCCCGGCAACGCTTCTTTAACCATAATCGCGGTGTTACGCACATCGCGGATCTGATCGATAGTCTCCCCCATCGCCAGACGATGCGCCACTTCCACCAGCGGACGTTCGCCGTTGCCGAACATCAGCATATCGGCTTTAGAATCCACCAAAACGGAGCGGCGAACGGTATCAGACCAGTAGTCGTAATGCGCGGTGCGGCGCAGGCTGGCCTCAATACCGCCAAGAATAACCGGCACATCTTTCCATGCTTCTTTACAACGCTGGGTATAGACCAGCGTGGCGCGGTCCGGACGTTTACCCGCCACGTTGTCCGGCGTGTAGGCATCATCATGGCGCAGTCGGCGATCGGCGGTATAACGGTTGATCATCGAGTCCATGTTGCCAGCGGTCACACCAAAGAACAGGTTCGGTTTACCCAAACGCATAAAATCGTCTTTGTTGTTCCACTCCGGCTGGGCGATAATTCCGACGCGAAAGCCCTGAGCTTCCAGCATACGGCCACAAATCGCCATACCAAAGCTTGGGTGGTCGACGTAGGCATCGCCGGTCACCAGAATGATGTCGCAGCTATCCCAGCCAAGTTGGTCCATTTCGTCACGAGACATCGGCAAAAACGGTGCCGGGCCAAAACAGGCAGCCCAGTACTGCGGCCAGGAGAAAAGGTCTCTGTCCGGTTGGATCAGGGATATTGCGCTCATAATGCTTCCAAAAATGGTAAAAAAATAATCAAAGGCCGGGGATTATACGCTGTATGTCGGCAAGAAATGAAGTGGAGTCTGAACCAGACCAGTAGAAAGTTGTATAAATTGTTAAATTTTACGACAGCCATTTTTATCAATCATAATTAACACCATGCCGGCCAGCTGAGATCACTCTTTTCGGCGGGGGATTTTTCATTGCGACTCAACGATTCACTGCATATTTCCCAGTTACGGGTTGTTGTTCACCTGTGCGGATTTCTGGTTCTTCTCTACAGCTTCTCCATGCTGCCGCCGATGACCATCGCTCTGTTAAATAAAGAGCGGAGCTTTTTCGCATTTTTCAGCACATTTATGACTTTCTTTACCCTTGGCGGCGGGGCGTGGCTGGCAACCAAACATGCGGGAATTCAACTGAGAACCCGGGATGGATTCGTCATTATCGTTTTGTTCTGGCTACTGTTTTCGTTTATTAGCGCAATGCCGATGTGGATGGACGATGGCTTAAATCTCTCCTTTGCCGATGCCCTGTTCGAAGGGGTTTCCGGGATTACCACCACTGGCGCAACGGTGATTGACGACGTCAGCGCCTTGCCGAAATCGTATCTTTACTATCGTGCTCAGCTCAATTTTATTGGCGGCCTGGGCGTTATTGTCCTCGCCGTGGCGGTATTACCGCTGCTGGGTATTGGCGGCATGAAACTGTATCAGTCTGAAATGCCTGGCCCCTTCAAAGAAGAACGCCTCACGCCAAGGCTTGCCGATACCGCACGTACGCTGTGGTTGACCTACGTCATTCTGGGTCTTATTTGTACTCTGGCCTACTGGGCTGCCGGGATGTCGTTTTTCGACGCCTTATGCCACGGGCTGTCGACGGTCTCTCTTGGCGGATTTTCCACTCGCAGCGAGAGCATCGGCTTTTATAACAGCCACACTATAGAACTCGTCGCCGGGCTGTTCTCACTGTTATCCGCGTTTAACTTCACCCTCTGGTACGTTGCTATTGTAAAACGTACCTTCAAGCCCTTTCGTCGTAATGCCGAGCTGCGTTTCTTTCTGCTAATTGCGCTGGTGGTCACGCTGATCGCCACCTGGCAGGTCTGGCGGGCAGGTATGTACGGGCTAACGGACAGCCTGGTGCATGCCTTTTTTCTGGCCAGCTCCATGCTGACGGATAATGGCCTGTCAACGGCGGATTACGCGCAGTGGCCCTCGCACACGATCTTCATGCTGCTTAGCGCCAGCTTCTTCGGCGGTTGTGTGGGATCGACGTGCGGGGGAATTAAAGTGCTGCGCTTTTTGATTATGTTCAAGCAGTGCCGCCAGGAATTACACCAGCTCGCGCATCCTCGCGCCCTGCTGAACATCAAAGTGGGTAACAGCGTGGTAAGCGACAGGGTGGTGCGTTCGGTATGGAGCTTTTTCTTTCTCTACGTTTTGTTCACCAGCTTTTTTATCTGGGCGCTCAATCTGATGGGCTACGATCTCTTCTCATCTTTCGCCACCGTCGCCGCCTGCATCAACAATATGGGGCTGGGATTTGGCGTTACCGCCACGACGTTTGGCACGTTAAATGAGGAGGCAAAGCTGCTGATGTGCGCAGCCATGATCATGGGGCGTCTGGAGATTTACCCCATACTGATCCTGTTTTCGCGCATGTTCTGGCGGGCGTAACGCAAACCCCGGCGCGTTACGGCGCCGGGTTCACCAGGATCTGACCGATCGAGCCACGATCCGCCATTTCCAGCGTCTGGCTGTTAAAGTAGAACGGGAAATGCGCCCAGGAAGGCTGACCGTAATAAACCAGTAACTCGACCTGACCATCTACCCAGACGGTATCTTTCCAACCTCTGTCTTCCGGGAACGGCATTGCGCCGTTCACATTACGGATCAGGAACGAGACGCCCTCAATATGGAAAGACTGCGGCATATCCGCCCGCACCGTCCAGCGCTCCCAGGTACCCTGCTGCGCGGTAATATCCATGCGGTTGACGTCCCACAGCTGACCGTTGATCCCCGGATCGTCATCCAGGCTGATATCACGGCTGCGAATCGGCGAACCGCTGAGGATCTCCGTAGGCAGCAGGCGCATTGGCAGGCTGTCAGTCACCAGCGGCAGAAGGCCAGTTGGTCGCAGAGTCAGCACCAGCGTGGAGATAAGAATACTCGATGGTTCAAAGAATCCGCGGATCCTGTCGACAATGCTGGCCGCCTCGCCACAGGTAATAGAGACCTCATTACCGTTAGTCATATCCACCAGGATCTCACGACGTTCGCCTGGCGCCAGCGAGAGCTGTTTCAATGAAACAGGCGCAGGTAAAAAGCCCTGATCGCTGGAAATCACATGCAGTGCACGGCCATCACTCATTTGCAGTTGGTAACGACGCGAGTTTGACGCGTTCAGCAAACGCAAGCGTACCCAGCCGCGGGAGACTTCGACATACGGGCTTTGCGCCCCGTTGACCAGCAGCGTATCCCCAACAAAACCGCCGCTGCCAGGTTCGCTGTATTCCGGCGTACCAAAGTTGTCCAGACGCTTGTCCTGGATAATGATCGGAAAATCATCTACGCCGTAATGGTTGGGAATAGACAGGGATTTACTGACCTCATCTTCAACCAGCCACATCCCGGCAAGACCATTATAGACCTGCTGGGCAGTACGATTTGGCGTATTGGCGTGATACCACAGCGTGGCGGCATTCTGGCGGATCGGCAGCACTGGCGCCCAATCCGCATTAGGTGACATCATGCGCGCCGGGCCCCCCATCAGCGGACCAGGTACCTGTAATCCGGCGACGGTCATCGAGACATTTTCTGTCAGACGGTTGCTGTAGATAAGCTTGACGTCATCCCCTTTCCAGACACGAATTGTCGGTCCCAGGTAGCGCCCGTTAATTCCCCAAACAGGCGCGCGCGTGCCTTGTGTAAAAGACCAATGCGCGCGTTGCAGCGTCATAAATAACGGCTGCCCCCGACGAGACTCCAGCAGTGGAGGCACAGGTAACGGTTGTTGCTGACCGGCAGCATTAGCCTTCAGCGGAACAGCACCTGCACACAGTGCGATCCCCGATGCCTGAATGAACTGACGCCGACTGAATGACATATAAACTCCATGAAAAACTGGCGATTAACACGCAGGAAATCTTTTCCTGTAAAAAAACCGAATTGCGCGGATTAAACCTTACCGGCGGCTTCCCGCTCTGCAACTTCTTTATCGAGCTCTGCGATTTTTTGTTCCATCAGCGTGCGGCAATGCGCTGCCAGTTCACGAACCTGATCTTTACCAAAATGGCTAATATCCACCGGCGGCAACATCTCTACAATCGCCAAACCGTTATTGAGCCGGTTGAGTTTTATTTTGTTTGAAGTTGTTGAAACGCACACCGGAATAACCGGGACGCCCGCCGCAATCGCCGCATGAAACGCGCCGGTTTTAAACGGCAGCAGACCGCGACCACGGCTGCGCGTCCCTTCCGGGAACATCCAGATAGAAATACGACGTTTTTTGAAATGGTTCACCACGGCTGCGATGGTGCTGTGCGCTTTAGCACGGTTGTTTCTGTCGATCAACAGGTTACCGGTTAACCAGTACAGCTGCCCGAAGAACGGGATCCACAGCAGGCTTTTTTTACCCACCGTTACCGTCGGCGGCTGAACGATATTCGAAGCAGTAACCATGTCATAGTTGTTCTGGTGGTTACAAATATAGATAGCATTACCATAATTCTGCGCGTCTGCCGGCATGCGGCACTCGACCTTCAGGCCATACAGGGGAGCCAGGCGGCCAAACATATGACCGAACGTTGCGACGTGTTTTGGATTCCGTGGGCTGAACAGACAGTATATACAACCGAAAATACAGACCAGAATGCAGTAAATAACAGTAATGATTAAACGAAAAATATATAACATAACAACCTCTAAGGCCTAAGAGCCTGGCATTTTACGTCACCGGATACATAACTCTGCATCAGGTTAGGGCTTTGTTAAGGCGGCTCTCTGGAAAAGCGTATTGTTAATCGCAACGCACGAATAAACAACGGTTTTACGGGAAATTTTAACGTTGGCTCTCCCTGAGCGAAAGCAGGGAGAGCCGGGCAGTCACGTTATTCTTCGCTGTCGCCCTGACTGGCGCGTCGAGGCGAGTCAATTTCAATGCGATCGATACGCTGTAGACCACGCATCAGCGTGCCGCGACGACCACGTTCGCCGGTCACTTTCTGCAACTCTTCAGGACGCAGTTTAATTTTGCGCTTACCGACGTGGATAGTCAGCGTGCTCTGTGGCGGCAGCACATAGAGCAGCGCCAGGCCATCTTCGCCTTTCGCCGCTTCTGCTGAAGGGATATTGATAATCTTGTTCCCTTTGCCTTTCGACAGTTGCGGCAAATCGCTCACCGGGAACATCAACATGCGACCTGCCTGGGTAATGGCCAGCAGCATATCAGTTTCATCTTCAATCACCACAGGAGGCATGACATGCGCATTTTCTGGCAGTGTAATCAATGCTTTACCAGCACGGTTACGCGCCACCAGGTCATTGAAGGTACAGACAAAACCGTAGCCCGCATCGGATGCCATCAGCAGTTTCTGATCGTCACCTTCCATCAGCATATGCTCAACCGTCGCGCCCGGCGGCAGCGTGAGCTTACCGGTTAATGGTTCGCCCTGGCCACGTGCCGACGGCAGCGTAATCGGGTCGATGGCGTAGCTGCGTCCGGTCGAGTCAACGAACACCACCGGCTGGTTGCTCTTACCCTTCACTGCCGACTTAAAGCTGTCGCCCGCTTTATAGCTTAATCCTGGCGCATCAATGTCGTGGCCTTTGGCGCTACGCACCCAACCACTCTGGGACAATACAATAGTCACCGGCTCAGACGGCAGCATGTCGTGCTCGCTCATCGCCTTCGCTTCTTCGCGTTCCTGCAGCGGGGAGCGGCGATCGTCGCCATAAGCATCGGCATCGGCCTGCAGCTCTTTCTTCAGCAGGTTACTCATTTTACGCTCGGAAGCGAGAATGGCCTGCAGTTGATCGCGCTCTTTCGCCAGCTCATCCTGCTCACCGCGGATTTTCATCTCTTCGAGTTTGGCAAGGTGGCGCAATTTCAGCTCAAGGATAGCTTCAGCCTGCGTTTCGGAAATGCCAAACCGCGACATCAGCTCAGGCTTAGGTTCATCTTCATGACGAATAATCTCGATCACTTCGTCAATGTTGAGGAACGCCACCAGCAAACCTTCAAGGATATGCAGGCGCTTAAGCACTTTTTCCAGACGATAGTTCAGGCGACGACGCACGGTATCACGGCGGAACGCCAGCCATTCGGTGAGGATCTCCAGCAGGTTTTTCACCGCCGGGCGACCGTCGAGGCCGATCATGTTCAGGTTGATACGGTAGCTTTTTTCCAGATCTGTGGTGGCAAACAGGTGGTTCATTACCTGTTCCATATCCACGCGATTGGAGCGCGGGACAATCACCAGACGGGTCGGGTTTTCGTGATCCGATTCGTCACGCAGGTCGTCAACCATCGGCAGCTTTTTATTGCGCATTTGAGCAGCGATCTGCTCCAGCACTTTTGCCCCGGAAACCTGATGCGGCAACGCGGAAATCACTACCGCACCGTCTTCTTTGGTCCATACCGCGCGCATACGCACGGAGCCGCGTCCGTTTTCGTAAATCTTACGAATTTCCGCACGCGAAGTAATAATCTCGGCTTCGGTCGGATAATCCGGCCCTTGCACAATATCCAGCAGTTGATCGAGCGTTGTTTTCGGCTGCTCAATCAGCGTAATCGCCGCTTTGGCGACCTCTCGCAGGTTATGCGGTGGAATATCCGTCGCCATACCAACGGCAATACCGGTCGTACCATTCAGCAGAATATTTGGCAGACGCGCAGGCAGCATCTTTGGCTCCTGCATGGTGCCGTCGAAGTTTGGCACCCAGTCCGACGTTCCCTGACCTAGCTCACCCAGCAGGACTTCCGCATATTTAGACAGACGGGATTCGGTATAACGCATCGCCGCGAAGGATTTGGGATCGTCCGGCGCCCCCCAGTTCCCCTGCCCGTCAACCAGCGGATAACGGTAAGAGAACGGCTGCGCCATCAGTACCATCGCTTCATAACAAGCGCTGTCGCCATGTGGGTGGTATTTACCCAGCACGTCACCGACGGTACGGGCGGATTTTTTAAATTTGGCGCTGGCATTCAGCCCCAGTTCGGACATCGCATACACAATGCGACGCTGAACGGGTTTCAAACCATCGCCAATAAATGGCAACGCCCTGTCCATGATGACGTACATGGAGTAGTTCAGATAGGCGTTTTCCGTGAATTCATGCAGCGCCAGGCGCTCTGCCATATCGCTCATTAATCGTGGTTCCTCAACTTTGTACCCCTCTATTGAAGGGCAATATTGCCGCAGATACTACCCTATCGCGAATGCGGCCCTGATGGGGATTATTTAGCAACTTTGCTAATCTGTTTCACGTCGATTTCAACGGAGTTCCAGTCTTTATCCACTTCGCCCTGGATCTCAACCACATCCTGCGGCGTTACGGTTACGCCGTTCCAGCGCTTATGGTCAATATCCACATTCACCGTGCCGGTCGCATCTTTAAACACATACAGATCGTCGGAAATACGCTCAACGATGTTCCCACGCAGGGTAACCCACGCGTCATCACGCAGCGATTTAGCACTTGCTACCGTCGTGATGCTGCCGTTCGGGCCGACAAACCCACCGCTTTGGCTTTGTGTGGTCGTCGTTGGCCCAGAGAATCCGCCCTGCTGCGCTGCCAGAACAGGTGCGGAACACAGTGCCATTACGGCAACCATTGCAGCTAATTTTTTCATCGTCATGTCTCCCTTTCATGTTGGTTTACGACTATTAAATAAGGTAATCCTTAACAACTTCTTAAGGAAAAAAAAGATTCTTTTTTGCTGTACAGATGCGGCGGCGACAAGGTTTACTGACGGTAAAGAGAGTTTTCGCAGGGAAGAATATATGCGCATTTTACTGGTTGAAGATGATACGTTGATTGGCGATGGCCTTAAAACCGGTCTGAGTAAAATGGGTTTTAGCATCGACTGGTTTACCGAAGGACGTCAGGGGAAAGAAGCACTCTACAGTGCCCCGTATGATGCGGTAATCCTCGACCTGACGCTGCCAGGCATAGACGGACGAGACATCCTGCGCGAGTGGCGAGCCAACGGGAAGCAGGAACCGGTGCTGATTCTGACCGCCCGCGACGCGCTGGCGGAACGCGTTGAAGGCTTACGTCTGGGTGCGGACGACTATCTGTGTAAGCCCTTCGCGTTGATCGAAGTTGCCGCCAGGCTGGAGGCGCTGGTGCGTCGTGCCAGCGGCCAGGCCAGCAACACATTGCGCCATGGCGAGGTGACGCTCGATCCCGGCGCGCTGGTCGCCACGGCGGCGGGCGAACCTTTGTCTCTTAAGCCCAAAGAGTTCGCGCTGTTGGAGCTGCTTATGCGCAACAAGGGCCGCGTCCTGCCCCGTAAACTGATTGAAGAAAAACTGTATACCTGGGACGAAAACGTCTCCAGCAATGCGGTTGAAGTACACGTCCATCACTTACGGCGTAAGCTCGGCAGCGACTTTATCCGTACCGTGCATGGCATTGGCTACACCTTGGGTGACGCATGAAATTCGCACAACGCCTCAGCCTGCGCGTCAGGCTAACGCTTATCTTCATGATTTTGGTTTTAGTGACCTGGATGATTTCCAGCTTTGTCGCCTGGAAGCAAACCACCGATAACGTGAATGAGATGTTCGACACGCAGCAAATGCTGTTCGCCAAGCGTCTTGTCACGCTGGATCTTGATGAACTCAAAGCCTCTGAACGTATCGCGCATACCCCGAAAAAATTCAAACATGGTCATATTGACGACGATGTACTGACCTTTGCGGCCTACACGCCAGAAGGGAAAATGGTTCTTCACGATGGCGACAATGGCCAGTACATTCCCTATAGCTATCGCCGGGAAGGTTTTGACGATGGCTATCTGAATGGCGACAACGATAAATGGCGTTTTGTCTGGCTGACTTCCGCAGATAAAAAGTATCGAATCGTTGTCGGCCAGGAATGGGAATATCGTGAAGATATGGCTTTAGCGATTGTGACAGCACAATTGGTGCCGTGGTTGGTCGCTCTGCCGCTGATGCTGTTAATCCTGATTGTGTTGTTAAGTCTTGAACTTAAGCCACTGAAAAAACTGGCGCAGGCGCTACGTTTACGCGACCCGGAATCAGAAGAACCGCTCAGTTTGAAAGGCATTCCTGGCGAGGTTCGCCCGCTGGTTGAATCACTCAACCAACTTTTCACTCGTATTCATACCACCATGGTACGTGAACGGCGCTTTACTTCAGATGCCGCTCACGAGCTGCGTAGTCCGTTGACGGCGCTGAAAGTGCAAACCGAAGTGGCGCAACTGTCTGACGATGACCCGCAGGCAAGGCAAAAAGCCTTAATGCAGATGCAGGCCGGGATCGATCGCGCCACGCGTCTGGTTGATCAGTTACTGACGCTTTCGCGCCTTGACTCCCTCGACAATCTTCAGGATGTGGCGGAAATCTCGCTGGAGGAGTTGCTGCAATCTTCGGTGATGGATATCTACCATTCGGCCCAGCAGGCGCATATTGACGTACGTTTGCAGATTAACGCGCATGGCATCACATGTACCGGGCAACCGCTGTTACTCAGCCTGATGGTGCGAAATCTGCTGGATAATGCGATTCGCTATAGTCCCCAGGGAAGCATTGTGGAAGTGACGCTCAACGCCCGCAATTTTAGCGTCAAAGATAATGGTCCAGGTATTGCGCCGGAAGTTCTGATGCACATTGGAGAACGCTTTTATCGCCCACCAGGGCAAAGCGTGACCGGCAGCGGTCTGGGGTTGTCAATTGTCCGTCGCATCGCGTCCTTACACAGAATGTCGGCCTCGTTTGGAAATGCTCCGGAAGGAGGGTTTGAAGCTAAGATCAGTTGGTAGGCCTAAATCACTGGCAATATAAATAACGCCCCCAAAAAAGCCACCAGCCAACGAAAAGGCAGGTGGCTACCGCGAGACAATATAACCAGAACTCAAACATTCTTCGGTCATAGAGTTTTCTGACTAGGATAATAATAAGCGGCGTGAGCAGAAAAAATGCTGCAACGGCAGCCTGCAAACCGCGATTATCGTTTGAGACGACAGGTATACTACAAATTGAGTCATTCGGCTCAAGCATCCAACTATATTTATTGAAGGCAAAAAATGTATCGGTTAACCAATACGCAAGGACTATATATAGAGACACTTCAAGTATAGATACTACTTTTCCTTTTAACATATACAATTACTCTCTAAGTAATGCTCTGATATGTTCTCTTATTTCCAGCAATCTCATACCATAGGATATATAGTTATAGTCTTCCGTACCTCGTTTGGGTACATTACTTATTAATTGGGTGAAATCTTCTAAACATCTTTGAACTCCCCGATTATACCTCACACCCGCCATTATGTATTGCTCATCGGTCATATAAAGTGTTGCTACATCAGGATAATCATAGAGAATGAGATCTCTCAAATAATTTGCTGTTACGCGCAAGTTAAAGTCATCCTCCATGAGACAAGTTGCTAACTCCAACTGATCCCTGGTAGTAAGCTCCGAAGGATCCAGGCCAAGTGTAACAGCCGCAACGCGTATTTGTGCAGCTACAGAACCAAATAATGTTTTATCTGCAGGTTTGCTCCCCCACCCAATCATCCTTTTAACCTCAAACACCTGAAATTTAAAATTTTCAGGCATTCCTCCTGATTCAATCCATGCTACTGCGCCAAGCAGGTCGGAGCGTATCCCCGCAGCGTTAGCATGTTTAATGATTTTATCTCTGTTGTATTGCACATATGCATCTTTATAGGCATTCAAATAAAATGCTCCTGAAAATCCACGGGCATCATTTTTGCCTAACTTCCAAAACAAAACATCAATTTCATCCCATTTCCGGAATTTTGTCTGTGGGATGGTACAGAAACGGTTCCTCAGCATAAAATCGCTTTTCATCGTTAGAAAATCCTTTCTTCCCAGAAGCTATATGACTCAGTGCCGGCTATAAGATGTTTCCACGTTATATTTTTATAGCTCAGCATAATGACTTCCTCTGGCTGATTACCTGCATGTGTTAACACATGAGGATAGCAGGATGAAATGTTAGACAAATAAGCATCCTGTAACTCAATAGAGTAAAACCGTTCAATACCACCACCAGAAATTGTTCTATAAAAGTCAAATAAAACCGATAATTTTTCATTTTCAGAAATCGCGGCATTTAACAAAGGTGATGACTTATCTATTGGCTTATAAAATTTCACAGGATGATGTAAAACATTATGCTCTCGACTCATGGAATGGTCGAATTGCAGGACAAAAATTTCATCAACGTGGTTTAGTTGATATTTATTACCAATAGAAGCAGATGTTCCACAATCAGCAGAAATCATGCCCTGTTTTTCACCGATAACTGTCGCATATATAATATTGGCCATTATAAAACCCTTTATATTGGTGTTTTGAATAACTCAGCTACAGACAGTTTATTCCTTCACTGTGATAAAAAATCACTCCATTTATCTGTTACAGAAAATTCAGAATTCATTTACACACTTTACGTAATTTCTCCACGACACCCAACTATTGCTATAAATGCAAAAGACTTTGCACATTTTGCTAATTTCACCGTACCGCTCATCAGCGTAGAATCGGCCTCAAACGTTATTCTTTGAGGACACAAAATGAGCAACATCCTGATTATCAACGGTGCGAAAAAATTCGGCCATTCTAATGGGCAATTGAATGACACCCTGACCGAGGTCGCGGACGGTATCCTGCGCGACCTCGGGCATGATGTTAGAGTCGTACGCGCTGACAGCGATTATGACGTTCAAACAGAAGTGCAGAACTTCGTCTGGGCCGATGCGGTTATCTGGCAAATGCCTGGCTGGTGGATGGGCGCACCGTGGACCGTGAAAAAATACATCGATGACGTGTTTACCGCAGGTCACGGTACGCTGTATGCCAGCGATGGCCGTACACGTTCAGATGCCTCTAAAAAATACGGTTCCGGCGGGCTGATTCAGGGCAAAAAATACATGTTGTCTCTGACCTGGAACGCGCCGATGGAAGCCTTCACGGAAAAAGATCAGTTCTTCCATGGCGTTGGCGTTGATGGCGTTTATCTCCCGTTCCATAAAGCAAACCAGTTCCTGGGAATGGAAGCGCTGCCGACCTTTATCACCAATGACGTGATTAAAATGCCGGACGTCCCGCGTTATATCGCAGAATATCGCAAGCATCTGAACGAAATTTTTGGTTAACTGGTAACCTGGAATTAGAAGGAGTTAACCATGCTTACCGTTATTGCAGAAATCCGTACACGTCCAGGTCAACATCATCGCCAGGCGGTACTGGATCAGTTCGCTAAAATCGTTCCGATCGTACTGAAAGAAGAAGGCTGCCACGGCTACGCGCCGATGGTCGATCATGCTGCTGGCGTCAGTTTTCAGACGACAGCCCCGGATTCAATCGTCATGATTGAACAGTGGGAAAGCATCGCCCATCTTGAAGCGCATTTGCAGACCCCGCATATGAAAGCCTACAGCGAAGCCGTCAAAGGCGATGTGCTGGAGATGAATATTCGTATTCTGGAGCCGGGCATTTAAGTTTGTCGATTTGCCGGATAAGGCGTTTTACGCCGCCATCCGGCATTTAAGGATCGATTACCCTTCGAGATCCGCCAGGTCGCCTTTCTCCTGCAACCAGTTACGACGATCTTCAGAACGCTTCTTGGCCAGCAGCATATCCATTACCGCGTTGGTGCGCTGATCGTCTTCATCATCAATGATGAGCTGCACCAGGCGGCGCGTGTTCGGATCCAGCGTGGTTTCGCGCAGCTGCATCGGGTTCATTTCGCCCAGACCTTTAAAGCGCTGCACGTTCGGCTTGCCTTTCTTGCGTTTTAGCTGCTCCAGTACGCCCGCTTTTTCTTCTTCCGTCAGTGCGTAATAGACCTCTTTACCGAGGTCGATACGGTATAACGGCGGCAGCGCCACATAGACGTGACCGTGTTTCACCAGCGTGCGGAAGTGTTTTACAAACAATGCGCACAGCAGCGTGGCAATGTGCAAACCATCGGAGTCCGCATCCGCCAGAATACAGATCTTGCCGTATCGCAGCTGGCTCAGATCGTCGCTGTCCGGATCGATACCGATCGCCACCGAAATATCGTGAACTTCCTGCGAGGCCAGCACTTCATCGGAAGAGACTTCCCAGGTATTGAGGATCTTACCTTTGAGCGGCATGATCGCCTGGTACTCACGATCGCGCGCCTGTTTGGCCGATCCGCCCGCAGAGTCACCTTCGACAAGGAACAGTTCGGTGCGATTGAGATCCTGTGCGGTACAGTCCGCCAGCTTCCCTGGCAGCGCCGGACCGCTGGTCAGCTTTTTACGCACCACTTTTTTCGCCGCGCGCAGGCGACGCTGGGCGCTGGAAATCGCCATCTCAGCCAGCAGTTCGGCTGACTGCACGTTTTGGTTCAGCCACAGGCTGAAAGCATCTTTCACCACGCCAGAGACAAAAGCCGCGCACTGACGCGAGGAGAGACGCTCTTTGGTTTGCCCGGCAAACTGCGGATCCTGCATTTTTACCGACAGCACGTAGGCGCAGCGATCCCAGATATCTTCCGCCGACAGCTTCACGCCACGCGGCAGGATATTGCGGTATTCGCAGAACTCGCGCATCGCATCCAGCAGGCCCTGACGCAGACCGTTAACATGCGTACCGCCCTGCATGGTTGGGATCAGGTTTACATAGCTTTCGGTCAACAGCTCGCCGCCTTCCGGCAGCCAGAGCAACGCCCAGTCAACGGTCTCTGTCTCACCGCTAAAATTACCGATAAACGGTTTTTCTGGCAGCGTCGGCAGGCCATTCACCGCTTCGCTCAGATAATCATTCAGACCATCCTGGTAGCACCAGCGCTGTTCGCTATTGTTGACCTCATCTTTAAAAGTGATCTCAACACCCGGACACAATACCGCTTTAGCTTTCAGTACGTGCGTTAAGCGCGAAACGGAAAAACGCGGGCTGTCGAAGAAGGTTTCATCCGGCCAGAAGTGCACGCTGGTTCCGGTATTGCGTTTACCGCAGGTCCCGACAACCTGTAAATCCTGCACCTTATCGCCGTTCTCAAACGCGATGTTGTACACCTGTCCGTCGCGACGCACGTTCACTTCCACACGCTTAGACAGAGCATTGACCACGGAGATACCCACCCCATGCAGACCACCAGAGAACTGATAGTTCTTATTGGAGAACTTACCACCCGCATGTAAACGGCAGAGGATCAACTCAACCGCCGGAACACCTTCTTCAGGGTGAATGTCTACTGGCATGCCGCGGCCATCATCAATAACTTCCAGAGATTGGTCAGCATGTAAGATCACGTCCACACGTTTTGCGTGGCCCGCCAGTGCTTCATCCACACTGTTATCAATCACTTCCTGCCCAAGGTGGTTCGGACGGGTTGTATCGGTGTACATCCCCGGGCGACGGCGTACCGGCTCAAGCCCAGTGAGTACCTCAATGGCATCAGCGTTATAAGTTTGCGTCATGGTTTAAATAAGCAATTCGAATTGATCGTCAGAAACTGTGCAGTCCAAGAAAATCGACAATCTGGTTGAAATAATCTTCGAAGCCCGTGAATGCGTGGTTTCCGCCCTCAGTAACTGTCTGGCGGCAGGAGGCGTAATACGCCACCGCCTGGCGGTAGTCCAACACTTCATCGCCCGTTTGTTGGAGCAGCCAGATTAAATCCGGCGCTTCCAGCGGGTCAATCTGCATGACTTTAAGATCGTAAATATGGCGTGACTCTAGCACATATTGCTGCCCCGTGTAGGGGTTCTCGTTTTGACCGAGATAGTCGACCAGCAGTTCATAAGGCCGGACCGCCGGATTCACCACCACCGCTGGCAGCATAAAACATTGTGACAGCCAGGTGGCGTAATAGCCGCCCAACGAGGAACCGACAATCCCCAGCGACTCGCCGCCATGCTCAAGAACGATCGATTCCAGCATCTCTGCGGCCTGAGCAGGATACGGCGGCAGCTGCGGTACGATCATCTCAACGTGCGGATGGTGCTCCGCCAGCCAGCTTTTCAGCAAACATGCCTTCGCCGAACGAGGAGAACTGTTAAATCCGTGGAGGTAGAGAAGTGTAGACATCAGTAGCCTTCTGAAGCGGTATCAGGGTGGAACCGATTACCCTGCAGACGACACACCTGAGTCTGCAACGTACCGTCAGCAAATAGCTCCAGCGTACGCCAGCCGGGGCTGATGGTATCTAACGTGAAATTAGAACAATGCGGCTTAAACTGCACGCAGGTCGACGGCGTCGCCAACAGGCGGCGACCGTTCCAGTCCAGATCCAGTTCCTGATGAATATGCCCGCAGAGCAGATACTTCGCGCGCGGGTAGTTCACCAGCACGTTGTCCAGCTCGGCGGCATTGCGCAGACTGTGCTGATCGAGCCAGCTGCAGCCCGCAGGCATAGGATGATGATGCAGAAGCAGCAAGGTATTGCGTTCAGGCGCATCGGCAAGTTTACGCTCCAGCCATTCGAGCTGAAATTCGCTTAACTCGCCGTGGGGAACGCCAAATACCTGACTGTCCAGCAACAAGATTTGCCACTGTTCGCCAATGAAGACGCGCTTAGCCGGGGAAATGCCAGCTTCCTGCAGCGAGCTGTACATTGCAGGCTGAAAATCATGATTACCCGGGAGCCAAACGCAGGGCGCACGAAAACTTGCGATGCCCTCAGCAAAATGCTGATAAGCCGCAGCGGATTGATCCTGCGCCAAATCGCCAGTCGCGACGATCAGATCGTACTCTGGCGACTCAGCATGTATTGCATCCAGTACGGATTGATAGCTGTCCCAGGTGTTCACACCCAGCAGCGTTTCATGCTTTTCGGCAAACAGGTGAGTGTCTGTAATTTGTAAGATCCTGACTCTGGCCTCACCAGCCAAAGGAAGGGTTAACAGGCTTTCCAAATGGTGTCCTTAGGTTTCACGACGCTAATAAACCGGAATCGCCATCGCTCCATGTGCTAAACAGTACCGTAACCAGTCGGCCAGAAACTGGTTAATTTGATGCTTTTCGTCGCGTTGATGCAACTTTTTATTTGGATAATCATACCGCGCTTTGAAGCGAAAGATCTGCTGACTTGAACACACTTCAGCGACCCTCGCATCATGATACAGACGCACGGTTAACGACGGCAGGCTCCAGTAAGTCACAGCCGGTGCCGTTTGTTCGATCGCGACAAGCGTAGTGTATCGGGTCGATTCAACGATCGTTAACCGATATTGTGCGTTTGCTACCTGATAGCTCACTGTTTCACCGGCTGCGTCATTACGCGGCAACAGGCGGCGCAATTGCGAATAATTGGTTTCGCACAGGCGCATCATTTCAGGGAAGTCAGGTGTGTAACGCTTCATTTTTTCCACTCAGTTTTTAACTCTTGATGGTGCAGCTGTAACCATTGCAAGGCGATGACAGAAGCCGCGTTGTCGATTATCCCCTCTTCTACCCATTGATAAGCCTGTTCCCGGCTCACCACATGAACACGAATATCTTCGTTTTCATCAGCCAGACCATGAATTCCGCTCGCGGTCGTGGCGTCCACTTCACCCACCATAATCGATGAGCGTTCGCTGGTGCCTCCCGGGCTTGCCAGATAACTTAGCACCGGTTTTACGCGTTTAACGTTAAGCCCAGCTTCTTCCATGGCTTCACGGCGCGCGACATCTTCCACACTCTCGCCTTCTTCGATCATCCCGGCCACCATTTCCAGTAGCCATGGGCTGGCGCTGGTATCAAACGCCGCGATGCGGATCTGCTCGACCAGCACAACTTCGTCCCGCTCAGGGTCAAAGGGTAGCAAGACTGCCGCGTGTCCGCGCTCAAAAATTTCGCGCTTTACCTCACCGCTCATCCCGCCGTTAAACAGGCGATGGCGGAATCGATAAAGATCCAGTGAAAAAAATCCGCGGTATAGCGTTTCTCGTGCAATAATTTCTACATCATTTTTAGTGAAAGTCATTGGCAAGTTGTCTGGTTTACGCATTGTGCTGTCCTGAAACCAATAGTGTTTAAAATGTGAATTTCAAGGTCGTTTGACTGATGTTTCAACGCCCTTGTGTTAAATTGATGCAAATTAACGCCGTATGGCACGTAACGCCAACTTTTTGCAGTGGCGGATTCTGCTAGAATCAGCAAATATTTTTACAATTTGATCAGCGCTAAATACTGCTTCACAACAAGGAATGCAAATGAAGAAATTGCTCCCCATCCTTATCGGCCTGAGCCTGTCGGGGTTCAGTACTCTGAGCCAGGCAGAAAACCTGATGCAGGTTTATCAGCAAGCACGCCTGAGCAACCCGGAATTGCGTAAATCCGCCGCCGATCGCGATGCTGCATTCGAAAAAATTAACGAAGCGCGTAGCCCATTACTGCCGCAACTGGGATTAGGTGCCGATTACACCTACAGCAATGGCTACCGTGATGCAAATGGCGTCAACTCCAACGCCACCAGCGCATCTCTGCAGTTAACTCAGTCCATTTTTGATATGTCAAAATGGCGTGCCCTGACGCTGCAAGAAAAATCAGCGGGCATCCAGGACGTGACCTATCAGACCGATCAGCAAACGCTGATCCTGAATACCGCCACCGCCTATTTTAACGTACTGAACGCGATTGACGTGCTGTCTTACACCCAGGCACAGAAAGATGCGGTTTACCGTCAGTTAGATCAGACCACTCAGCGTTTTAACGTTGGCCTGGTTGCCATCACTGACGTGCAGAACGCCCGTTCACAATACGATACCGTGCTGGCAAACGAAGTTACCGCGCGCAACAATCTGGATAACGCGGTGGAACAGCTGCGCCAGGTGACCGGTAACTACTACCCGGAACTGGCTTCGCTGAACGTTGACGGCTTCAAAACCAACAAACCGCAGGCGGTGAACGCACTGCTAAAAGAAGCAGAAAACCGCAACCTGACCTTATTGCAGGCGCGTTTAAGCCAGGATCTGGCGCGTGAACAGATTCGCCTGGCGCAGGACGGTCATTTACCAACTCTGGACCTGACCGCATCTACTGGCGTATCTGACACCTCTTACAACGGTTCCAAAACTAACAATAACGCCCAGTATGACGACAGCAACATGGGCCAGAACAAAATCGGTCTGACCTTCTCGCTGCCTATCTACCAGGGTGGAATGGTTAACTCGCAGGTGAAACAAGCGCAGTACAACTTTGTTGGCGCGAGTGAGCAACTGGAAAGCGCACACCGCAGCGTAGTGCAGACCGTTCGTTCTTCGTTTAACAACATTAATGCGTCCATCAGTAGCATCAACGCGTACAAACAAGCGGTTGTTTCTGCGCAAAGTTCTTTGGATGCGATGGAAGCCGGTTATTCCGTTGGTACACGTACCATCGTGGATGTATTGGATGCCACTACCACGCTGTATAATGCCAAGCAACAGCTGGCTAATGCGCGTTATACCTATCTTATCAATCAGTTAAACGTCAAATCCGCGCTCGGTACGCTGAACGAGCAGGATCTGGTGGCCCTGAACAATACGCTGGGTAAACCGGTATCCACTACCCCGGATACGATCGCCCCGCAAAACGCGCAGCAAGACGCCGCAGCGGATGGTTATACGTCCAACAGCACGACGCCGGCGGCGCAGCCGACAGCAGCACGCACAACCAGCAGCAACGGCACCAACCCGTTCCGTAATTGATGCTGATGACGGGGCTTCGGCCCCGTCTGAACGTAAGACAACGTAAAGATCCGCCCCTTCCTACGCATTCTCGCCTCTTCCCGCTTCAATTTCGACCAGTCATCCTCTATTCTGAGCAGTATTTACCACTGGGTCCTGGAAGACATAAATGAAACGGACAAAATCGATACATCACGCCTCGTTCCGCAAAAGCTGGAGCGCACGCCACCTGACTCCTGTCGCCCTGGCAGTTACCGCTGTGTTTATGCTCGCGGGCTGTGAAAAGAGCGACGAAACGGTTTCGCTTTATCAAAACGCGGACGACTGCTCGGCAGCGAATCCGGGTAAAAGCGCCGAATGTACTACCGCGTTCAACAATGCGCTGAAAGAAGCGGAACGCACCGCGCCAAAATATGCCACTCGCGAAGACTGTATCGCCGAATTCGGCGAAGGCCAGTGCCAACAGGCACCTGCGCAAGCGGGTATGACGCCGACCGGCGAAGGCCAGGCTCAGGCGCAGAACCAAAGCAGCGGCAGCTTCTGGATGCCGCTGATGGCAGGCTACATGATGGGCCGACTGATGGGCGGCGGTATGGGCGCGCAGCAACCGCTGTTCAGCTCGAAAAATCCGGCCAGCCCTGCCTACGGCAAATACACTGATGCCAGCGGTAAAAACTACGGTGCAGCGACGCCGGGTCGTACCATGACCGTGCCGAAAACCGCCATGGCGCCGAAACCAGCCACCACCACTACCGTCACCCGCGGCGGATTTGGAGAATCTGTGGCTAAACAGAGCACTATGCAGCGTAGCGCCAGCGGCACCACCACACGTTCAATGGGCGGCTGATGGTCATGGAAAGAGTCAGTATTGTTGAGCGCCCGGACTGGCGCGATAAGGCCACCGAATACGGTTTCAACTTTCACACTATGTACGGCGAGCCGTACTGGTGTGAAGACGCGTACTATAAGCTCACGCTTGCTCAGGTTGAAAAGCTGGAAGAGGTCACCGCAGAGCTGCATCAAATGTGCCTCAAAGTGGTGGAAAAGGTCATCGCCAGCGATGAGCTAATGACCAAGTTTCGCATTCCAAAGCATACCTGGGGCTTTGTTCGTCAGTCCTGGCAGACACAGCAGCCGTCACTTTATTCGCGTCTGGATCTGGCGTGGGACGGCACGGGTGAACCCAAACTGCTGGAAAACAACGCCGATACGCCAACGTCACTGTACGAAGCCGCGTTTTTCCAGTGGATCTGGCTGGAAGATCAGCTCAATGCCGGCAACCTGCCGGAAGGCAGCGATCAGTTCAACAGTCTGCAGGAAAAGCTGATCGAGCGCTTCACCGAGCTGCGTGAACAGTATGGTTTTCAGTTGCTGCATCTGACCTGCTGTCGTGATACGGTCGAAGATCGCGGAACGATCCAGTACCTGCAGGATTGCGCTGCCGAGGCTGAGATCGCCACTGAATTCCTTTATATCGAAGATATTGGCCTTGGTGAAAAAGGTCAGTTCACGGATATGCAGGATCAGGTTATTGCTAACCTGTTCAAGCTTTATCCGTGGGAATTCATGCTGCGTGAAATGTTCTCCACTAAGCTTGAAGACGCGGGCGTTCGCTGGCTGGAACCGGCCTGGAAGAGCATTATCTCCAACAAGGCGCTACTCCCGCTGTTGTGGGAAATGTTCCCGAACCATCCGAACCTGTTGCCTGCTTATTTCGCCGAAGACGACTATCCGCAGATGGATAAATTCGTCGTTAAGCCAATCTTCTCGCGTGAAGGCGCTAACGTCTCCATCATTGAGAACGGGAAAACGATCGAAGCCGTTGAAGGGCCGTATGGCGAAGAAGGTATGATCGTACAGCAGTTCCATCAGCTCCCGAAATTTGGCGACAGCTATATGCTGATCGGCAGCTGGCTGATCAACGATCAACCAGCTGGTATAGGCATTCGCGAAGACCGCGCGTTGATCACGCAGGATCTCTCGCGTTTCTATCCGCATATTTTTGTCGAATAATCGTTGTGCCGGGTGAGGCGAAGCTGCCACCCGGCATTTCTCATCCAACCTGTACAGACAACATACTTAAACTTCCCATCTCAATCCCGTCGACAGGAATAGTCACCGGCTCTTTGCCATCCCACGCGCCTAATACATACAGCAGCGGCAGATAGTGATCCGGCGTCGGGTTCGACAACGATCCACCTTCATGATCGAGGTAGTTGACCAGAGGGTGCTGTTCAACCGGTCCCTGCCATGTCAGGTTGGCCTTCACATAATCGTTGAATGAGATCGCCCACGGGTATGGCGAGTTCTCACCGTGCCAACGCGCAGTACGCAGGTTATGCACCACGTTACCGCTGGCTACCAGCATAATGCCCTCATCACGCAGCGCCGCCAGCTTGCGACCCATCTCAAAATGCCAGGCCGCGGGTTTAGTGCTGTCGACGCTTAACTGCACCATAGGAATGTCCGCATTCGGATACATCTTGATCAGCACGCCCCAGGAGCCATGGTCGAATCCCCACGCTTCTCTATCTAACGTGACGGGCACAGGGGAAAGCAAATCCACCAGATGCTGCGCCAGCTCAGGTGAACCGGGGGCCGGGTAATGCGTGTCATACAGCGCCTGCGGAAAACCGCCAAAATCATGGATTGTTTTTGGCGCTTCCATCGCCGTCACGCCTGTTCCACGGGTAAACCAATGCGCCGACACCACCACAATGGCTTTCGGACGCGGCAACGTTTCCCCCAGTTGCTGCCAGGCACGGGTATAAACGTTATCTTCCAGAACATTCATCGGGCTACCGTGGCCCAAAAACAATGCTGGCATACGAGTTGAAGACATGATGATATCCTTACTGAGGGAGTCATTTTGATACCACCACAATACGCTTATTCGGTTGATGAAGAACTCAGATAACCATGATGAAGATCATCAGTTATTTTGACGATCCAATCCGGATAGCAGATTGATAAGGAGTTTTATTTGTCGATGTCAGTACCTTTACTTCTGACTTTACTGGCAGGTGCCGCCACGTTTATCGGCGCATTTCTCGGCGTGCTGGGGCAAAAACCCTCTAATCGCGTTCTTGCCTTTTCTTTAGGTTTCGCCGCCGGGATCATGTTACTGATTTCTCTAATGGAGATGCTACCTGCTGCGCTGGCCGCTGACGGCATGTCGCCGGTGTTGGGTTACGGGATGTTTATTGTGGGCCTGCTGGGCTACTTTGGCCTCGACCGTATACTGCCGCATGCTCACCCTCAGGATCTGGTGCAAAAAACCACGCAGCCTTTACCCGGTTCCATCCGGCGTACCGCGATTTTATTAACGCTCGGCATCAGCCTGCACAACTTCCCGGAAGGAATTGCGACATTTGTTACTGCCAGCAGCAACCTCGAACTGGGCTTTGGTATTGCCCTTGCCGTCGCATTACACAATATTCCTGAAGGATTAGCCGTGGCGGGTCCGGTCTATGCGGCTACGGGATCTAAACGCACCGCGATATTCTGGGCCGGGATTTCGGGCATGGCGGAAATATTGGGTGGCGTACTGGCGTGGTTAATTCTCGGTAGTCTGATTTCGCCGGTAGTAATGGCGGCGATAATGGCGGCCGTTGCAGGTATTATGGTCGCGCTGTCCGTCGATGAATTGATGCCATTGGCAAAAGAGATCGACCCCAATAATAATCCCAGCTATGGGGTATTGTGCGGAATGTCGGTGATGGGGTTAAGTCTCGTCATTCTCCAGTCTATGGGAATCGGCTAATCCAGAGGGCGGATGCCACCCTACAAGTTTAACAGCATCCGCTCATCCATAGCAGAACGCGAAGGACTATTCCTGTCCCTTAACCGCGCCGTTATCTTCGCCAGGTCGACGAAAGAGTTTGTTACGCGCCTCAAGCAGCGCATCTCTGTCCTGGCGGAACGCACGACAATAACGCTTCATATGACAATAATAACCCACCGCAACGAGTGCAATTAATACAATCCAATACCAGGCAATAAACATTCTTTTACCCTTAATATTTAACATCATTAAACATTTAACGTTAAAAATTTACACTAACTTATTCTGACCTACCCCTATAGTGGCATAACACAGAAACAAATATATGATTTCGATCATATAACCCAACTGTGCAGGGAATGACAAACGTGTATTAAAAATAAAACAATGTAGAAACAAGCCTGTTTCTAAATAATATTTATTATTCTGTAAATATCCTCAGCTCACTTAAGACAAAGTGATAAAATCGCTAATCCCTGATAATTCATCTCTTTCCCGGCCAATAAACAGAATTATTTAAACTCTACTTTCGGCAATGCCATTTAATTGCGGAACATTTTAAATATAAGCAGGCCTCGATAACAAAAAACCGAAGCCAGAAAACTGACTTCGGTTTTTTTATCCCTACCACAACAAGCGTGGTTATGAGCAATTAGCTGGCTTTACGCTCATGCGCCTGACGGTAAGCCACCAGGTCTTCGATAGTGACCACAGCCATATTATGCTTGCCGGCAAATTCGATGCACTCCGGCGCGCGCGCCATGGTGCCATCGTCATTGGTCAGTTCGCACAGCACACCGGCTGGTTTAAAGCCTGCCAGCGTCATCAGATCGATGGTGGCTTCAGTATGACCGCCGCGAGTCAACACACCGCCTGCCTGAGCTCGCAGCGGGAAAACGTGTCCCGGGCGGTTCAGATCGGAAGGTTTTGCGCCATCCTTAATTGCCGCACGTACCGTAGTAACACGGTCTGCAGCGGAAACGCCGGTAGTCACGCCTTCTGCGGCCTCAATGGTCACGGTAAAACCGGTACCGTAAGCACTGGTGTTATTTTCCACCATCATTGGCAGATCGAGCTGTTTGCGTCGGTCTTCAGTGATGCACAGGCAAACAATACCGCTGCCGTGACGGATGGTCAGCGCCATCTGTTCAACGGTCATGGTCTCTGCCGGGAAAACCATATCGCCTTCGTTTTCACGATCTTCGTCGTCAAGCACCATCACACCGCGTCCTTCACGCAGCGCAGAAAGCGCATGTTCAACACGTTCGAAAGGCGTACCAAAAGAGGAAAGTAGCGTCTGATTCATGGTAAAAAAACCTCACTAAAATTATGGTTACCAGAATCAGGGCAGTCTTAGGAGTACCGTCTAAGCGGCAAAAAAATAACGTGAGCGGGTCCATGCCCGACTGGATCGTTACTCTCTCCCATCCGGACTCTAACCGTCGGCCCCGGAATTACACCGGATCTGCTGACCTTTGAGTTTGCACCCAAAGCGCTCGCGGGCTTTCAGCATTAAGCTGATTTACCGCCGGTGGGGAATTTCGCCCCGCCCTGAGAATAAGCGGGTTAACTATAACGCTATTGATTACCTTCATCAACGCCTTTACTCGACTTAGCTTCACACAATTCTGGTTTATGCCTGCGCCCATTCGCACTACAATAAGCAGCAACACGTACCAGTTCAGGGAAACCACAATGATTGACCCGAAAAAAATTGAGCAAATTGCTCGTCAGGTTCACGAGTCGATGCCGAAAGGGATCCGGGAGTTTGGGGAAGACGTCGAGAAGAAAATTCGTCAAACGCTGCAGTCACAACTGACCCGTCTGGACCTGGTAAGCCGTGAAGAGTTTGATGTGCAGACTCAGGTTTTGCTGCGTACCCGTGAAAAGTTGGCGCTGCTTGAACAACGCCTGACTGAGCTGGAAGCGCGTGAAAAAACGGCAGAAGTTAAGCCTGCCCCTGCAATCCCCTCAGTCGATCCGCAAGAGTAAAAACGACAACGGGCCGCAAGGCCCGTTTTTTGTTAGTGTTCCAGTTCGAGTTTCTTCGCCTCTGTCGCCTGCTGGCAGTACAGCGCATAACGTTTACAAAACCAGCTACGATGTTCCTCATCCATATTGCCAGTGACGGCCTGGATATCAACAGGGTGTCCCTCAGCCTGCATCCTGGCAAAACTGCGGGCCAGGAAATCGAAATTGTTCATTGAATACATGTTGCTGTGCATGAGCATACCCTCCAGTTATTGAATATCTGCTAAGGCCATATGCTTTTTCTGATTTCAGTATTTCCCTATACGCGAAATGGTTTTGTACATAATGTGCGCAAATTTATAGCCCAGGCTCACACTTTCCTACGAAATATAAGGGGGCAATAAGTCCCCTTTCGGATTTAAGGATAATGGCTCGGCATGCTATTGTAACGTTATGTAAAAGTAACAGGTAAAACCGTTACTTTTGACACTATCAGGGAACGTAGTCGCAGGAGGAAAAAGTTGGTTTTATTTACGGAATATAACGGCCCCTACCTGTTTGCTATTTCATTTGTACTACTGATTGGCCTATTGGAAATCATCTCTCTTATTTTCGGTCATTACCTTTCTGGCACGCTTGATGCACATCTCGAACATTACGATGCCCTGACCTCCGGCAATATAGGACAGGCATTGCACTATCTCAATATCGGACGGATTCCAGCGCTGATCGTGCTGTGCTTACTCGCTGGCTTCTTTGGACTTTTCGGTATCCTCATCCAGCATGGCTGGGTCACGTTGTGGCAAGCACCGCTGAGTAATCTACTACTTGTCCCGGTAAGTTTTATTCTCGCCGTCTTCGCTGTGCATTACAGCGGGAAAATTATTGCTCCCTGGCTGCCACGGGATGAAACCACCGCCCTCGCCGAGGATGAGTTTATCGGCAGCATGGCAATTATTACCGGCCATTCTGCGAGTGCCGGAACCCCATGCGAAGGCAAATTTACCGACAAGTTTGGGCAGACCCACTATGTGCTGCTGGAGCCTGAAGCGGGCAAAGAATTCAAAAAAGGAGACAAGGTGCTGATTATTTGCCGACTCTCTGCAACGCGTTACCTGGCCGAGCTCAACCCCTGGCCGACTATTTTATAATTTTATACAGAGGGATCTCATAGATGGATGATGTTTTTGGCATGTTACCTTCATGGATGTTTACCGCCATTGTTGCGGTGGTCGTCTTAGTAATTATCGGGATTATTTTTGCCCGCCTGTATCGCCGCGCGTCTGCCGAACAGGCGTTTGTGCGTACCGGCCTTGGCGGGCAAAAAGTGGTGATGAGCGGCGGCGCAATTGTCATGCCGATTTTCCACGAAATTATTCCAATCAATATGAACACCCTCAAACTTGAGGTGAGCCGTTCAACTGTCGACAGTCTCATCACCAAAGACCGTATGCGCGTGGATGTGGTAGTCGCCTTTTTCGTGCGTGTAAAACCATCTGTAGAAGGTATTGCGACCGCCGCACAGACGTTGGGTCAGCGTACATTGTCGCCAGAAGATTTACGTGTGTTAATCGAAGATAAGTTTGTCGATGCGCTACGTGCCACAGCATCGCAAATGACCATGCATGAACTTCAGGATACGCGAGAGAACTTCGTTCAGGGTGTACAAAACACCGTGGCGGAAGACCTGTCCAAGAACGGGCTGGAACTGGAAAGCGTTTCGTTAACCAACTTTAACCAGACCGAAAAAATCCATTTCAACCCCAACAACGCCTTTGATGCCGAGGGTCTGACCAAGCTGACCCAGGAAACGGAACGTCGTCGTCGCGAACGTAACGAAGTCGAGCAGGACGTAGAAGTTGCCGTCCGTGAGAAAAACCGCGATGCGCTGTCACGCAAGCTGGAAATCGAGCAGCAGGAAGCGTTCATGACGCTCGAGCAGGAACAGCAGGTGAAAACCCGCACGGCTGAGCAAAATGCAAAAATTGCCGCCTTCGAAGCCGAACGTCATCGTGAAGCTGAACAGACGCGTATTCTTGCCGAACGTCAGATTCAGGAAACGGAAATCGAACGCGAGCAAGCCGTTCGTTCAAGAAAAGTGGAAGCGGAGCGCGAAGTTCGCATTAAAGAGATCGAACAGCAGCAGGCTACTGAAATTGCTAACCAGACCAAGTCCATCGCCATCGCCGCCAAGTCCGAACAGCAGTCCCAGGCAGAAGCGCGTGCTAACGATGCGCTGGCCGAGGCGGTTCGCGCTCAACAGAACGTAGAAACCACTCGCCAGACCGCAGAAGCCGATCGTGCCAAACAGGTGGCGCTGATTGCCGCCGCGCAGGATGCCGAAACACAGGCCGTTGAACTGACCGTACGCGCGAAAGCAGAGAAAGAAGCGGCAGAATTGCAGGCCGCCGCAATTGTTGAACTGGCCGAAGCCACGCGGAAAAAAGGTCTCGCGGAAGCCGAAGCACAACGCGCACTGAACGATGCGATTAACGTGCTTTCTGACGAACAGACCAGCCTGAAATTTAAGCTGGCTCTGCTGCAGTCCCTGCCAGCAGTGATTGAGAAATCCGTTGAGCCAATGAAGTCTATCGATGGAATCAAGATCATTCAGGTTGATGGTCTGAACCGCGGCGGTGCGGGCGGTGAAGTGACCGCAGGTAACGTAAACGGTGGCAATCTGGCGGAGCAGGCATTATCAGCCGCCCTTTCTTATCGCACACAAGCGCCGCTGATTGATTCGCTATTAAATGAGATAGGTTTGTCCGGCGGCTCGCTGTCGGCACTGGCCGATCCGCTTAAAAACAGCCCACAGCCTGTTGAGAAAACGACTGAAGAATAAGAAACAGAAATACCGGATGGCAGCGCTTACGCGTTTTATCCGCCATCCGGCAAACTTTCCAGGTGTTACTTATCGCTGTCTTTCTGGATCTTCTTAATGATATTGGTCGTTGAGCAGCCGTCTTCGAAGTTCAGCACCAGTACTTCACCGCCGTTCGCCCACACCTCTTTGCTGCCCGCAATATCTTCTGGCTTATAATCGCCGCCTTTTACCAGCAGATCCGGCAGGATGCCCGCAATCAGACGTTGCGGTGTATCTTCTTCAAAAGAGACCACCCAGTCGACGGCCTCCAGCGCACCCAGTACGATCATCCGCTGTTCCAGCGGGTTGACCGGACGCGTTTCGCCTTTCAAACGTTTGGTCGAAGCATCGCTGTTTACCGCTACGATCAGGCGATCGCCCAGCTTGCGCGCGTTTGCCAGATAGGAGACGTGACCCGCATGCAGGATGTCGAACACCCCGTTGGTCATCACGACTTTCTCACCGCGTTTGCGGGCGCTGGCTACGGCCTGTTTCAGCTCAGCTTCGCTCATCACACCAAAGCCAGTATCTGCCCGACCGCGCACGGCGTTTTCCAGTTCAATGGGAGAAACGGTGGAAGTCCCCAGTTTACCTACGACAACACCGGCTGCGGCGTTAGCAAAGTAGCACGCTTCTTCCAGAGAGTTACCCGCCGCAAGCGTCGCCGCAAGCACGCCAATAACCGTATCGCCCGCGCCGGTCACGTCATACACTTCCTGCGCCTGGGTCGGCATATGCAGCGGTGCTTTACCCGGTTGCAGCAGCGTCATCCCCTGCTCGGAACGCGTGATCAGCAAAGAGGAAAGGTCAAAATCAGCAATCAATTTCATGCCGCGTTCCACCAGCTCATCTTCGCTTTTGCACTTACCAACAACCGCTTCAAACTCAGACAGATTCGGCGTCAGCAGCGTGGCGCCACGGTAGCGTTCAAAATCGGTTCCTTTCGGATCGATAAGCACCGGAACTCCGGCCTTACGCGCCAGCGCAATCATCTGTTGGACGCTTGCCAGCGCGCCTTTGGCGTAATCAGAGAGCACCAGCGCGCCGATAGAACCCAGCGCCTGATTAATACGCTCGTGCAACGGCTGCGGATCCACACCTTCAAAACCTTCTTCGAAATCCAGACGAATCAGCTGCTGGTTACGGGAAAGCACGCGCAGTTTGGTAATCGTCGGATGGGTCGGTACGGAGACGAAATCACATTTTACGTTCACATCCGCCAGCGTTTTGCTCAGCGCACGCGCCGCGTCATCAATACCAGTCAGGCCCACCAGACGCGAATTCGCTCCCAGGGAGGCAATGTTCATCGCCACGTTTGCTGCGCCACCGGGACGTTCTTCGATGGTATCCACTTTCACCACCGGAACCGGCGCTTCAGGCGAAATACGGCTGGTAGGACCGTACCAGTAGCGATCCAGCATCACATCACCGACAACCATTACTCCTGCACGTTCAAACTCTGGCAGCGTTACTTTCATTCCTGTCTCCTGAGAGATTCTCTGAGGGTCTTAAAATTTGCGCGCGATAATAGCACACTTCACTCGGCAACCAGCCACTTCTGCCAGCTGTCGCGCACCAGCGTGCGTTCAGCCTCAAAGCACCCTGGCGCCACATGGCCCGGAAGCTCCTGCAAGGCAAGATGGTGAAGTTCATCACGCAGCGTCGTATAAGCACGGGTAAGCGCCAGCGCCTCCTGCTCATCCATAATGTCGTTTTGCGCCAGTAATTCCAGAATGCGCACGTTATCCGACCAACGCGTCAGCTTCGGTTTTTCATGGGCATAGCGCAGCACCAGGTATTGCGTAATGAACTCAATATCGGTGATGCCGCCTTCGTCCGCTTTGATATCAAAACGATCGCGATGCTTATTGCCCAAATGGGCACGCATTTTCTCACGCATTTCGCGCACCTCGGTTTGCAAGGTTTTTCCGTCACGGACGAGGGTCATGATATCGCGACGCACCGCGTCAAACTGAGAGGTCAACTGCGGGTCACCGTACACTACGCGCGCGCGCACCAACGCCTGATGTTCCCATGTCCAGGCTTCGTTGCGCTGGTAATCGGCGAAAGCATCCGCTGATGTTACCAGCATCCCCGCCGCACCGGACGGACGCAGTCGCGCATCCACTTCGTACAAAATACCAGAGGAGGTACGGGTGCTGAAAAGGTGCATAATGCGCTGCGCAAGACGCAGATAGAACTGTCGCCCGTCAATCTCACGTTCGCCATCCGTCATTACATCCATCGGACAATCGTGCAGGAAGATCAGATCGAGATCCGAGCTATAACCCAACTCCCAGCCGCCCAGCTTGCCATAGCCGACCACGGCAAAACCGCGTCCCTCGCGATCGCCAAGATGGGTGGGTTGCCCGTAGCGAGCGACCATCTGCGTCCACGCCTGCTGGACTACCGCATCGATAATGGCTTCCGCCAGCCAGGTTAAGTGATCGCTCACCTTCATCACCGGCAACGTACCGGCGATATCAGCCGCGGCAATACGTAACAGCTGGGTTTGCTTAAACTGACGCAGCGCTTCCAACTGTTGCTCTTCGTCATCTTCCGGCACGCGCAGTAAATACTGACGCAGCTCATCACGGTAGGCATCTGTCGCCGTGGGTTGATACAGCGTGTTCGGATCCAACAGCTCGTCGAGCAACAGCGGATACCGCGCCAGTTGGCTGGCGACCATCGGCGAGGCGGCACACAGTGAAATCAGGTGTTTGAGCGCGCCGGGAAATTCGCTCAGCAGCTCCAGATAGGTTGTACGGGTGACAATGCCCACCAGCAGCGGCGTAATGCGCGACAGCGGAACTGAGGCGTCGTCACGCGAACAGACATCGCTCAGCAGATGCGGCATTAGATGATCCAGCACCTGGCGTCCGCGCGGGCCAATGGTGCGTTTATCCAGCTCTTTACGGAAATCCGCGATCAGCGACAGGACGCGTCGCCGATCGTCATCCGCCAGATGCGTCAGCACCGGCGTGCTGTCATCTTCCTGTAAGGCGTCCTGCCACAATTCGCGCCACTGTTCTGACAGTGACTCCTCCTGTGTTTCGGCTTCGTCATCGCCAATCAACTCGTTAAATACCCGACGCACATTGTGCATATGGCCAGCCAGCACATCGGTCAACTGCTGCCAGTCATCAACGTTCATTCCCCACGCCAGCCGCGCACGATTCAGTTCATCACCCGGCAGCGTCTGGGTCTGTTCATCATTGATGCTTTGCAGCAGGTTTTCCAGACGGCGTAAATAGAGATAGGCTGCGCGCAATTGCTCCGCATCAGTATCTGGCAACAGGTTTAACGCATTGATGGCGCTCAGCGTCGGTAACAGCGAGCGGGATTGCAGCGACGGCTCGCGTCCGCCGCGAATAAGCTGGAATACCTGCACGATAAATTCGATTTCACGAATACCGCCCGCCCCCAGCTTAATGTTGTCCTTCAGTCCGCGACGGCGCACTTCACGGGCAATCATCCCTTTCATGTTACGCAGAGACTGGATCACGCTGAAATCGATATAACGACGGAAGACAAACGGTCGCAGCATGGCGCGGAGTTCATTGACGTAAGAGCCATCAGCATCGCCCATAATGCGGGCTTTGACCATTGCATAACGTTCCCAGTCGCGGCCTTGTTCCTGGTAATAATCCTCCAGCGCGGAGAAGCTCAGCACCAGCGGACCACTGTCGCCAAATGGGCGTAGGCGCATGTCCACCCGATAAACAAAGCCATCCATTGTGGGCTGATCCAGGACCTTGATGAGCCGCTGGCCCATACGGGTAAAGAACTGCGCGTTATCCAGCTCGCGTCGCCCGCCCTGCGTACTGCCGTGCTCCGGCCAGGCAAAAATCAGGTCAATATCGGAGGAAAAATTCAGCTCGCCGCCGCCCAGCTTCCCCATGCCTAAAATCAGCAGCGGTTGCGCAACACCTTCTGGATTACAAGGCGTTCCCCATTCGCGACAACAAGCGGCGTATAACCAGTCACGCGCGGCAACGATCAGCGTTTCAGCCAGATGGCTTAGCTGCTGCAAGATACTCTCTTCCGTCACCAGCGACAGCGTCTGCACCCACGCGATACGCACCATAATACGACGGCGAAACAGGCGTAGCTCACGCATCAGCGCGTTTTCGTCGCTGACCTCGGTCAAAGCCTGCTGTAACCAGGCGGCATAATGTTGCCATTCGTCCGCCTGAGGCGCTGCGCTTTCCAGCTCCAGCAGCCATTCAGGATGGGCAATAAGGCTGTCGCGGACAAAATCACTGAATGTAAGCACTGACTTCGCCTGCACGCTAAGCGAGGACTCAGATATTGTTGTTGGCAGCCGCTCAACAACGGTCGGCCAGTACTGCTGTAACGGTGAAGAGAGCTGCTTCATTTATGAGTTATCCTTTGAATAGCGCCAGATGGCGGCCTCAGTCCTGATTATCGTTTTCCGCTGTGCAGCCAGAACGGTTCCAGCGCGATTGCCTCATTGCGGAAGTGTTCAATTTCAATATATTGGTTGGCCGCAATGGCGTGACGCAGGCCCTGCCAGTTGGCGATCCATTCCGAGGCGACATTTTCGTCATAATATCCCGCCAGCATCAGCATGCTATCAATGTTGCGCGTCAGGCGTGGAAGCTGATCGGCATACTGATCGCCCAGCGGCTGAGCAAACGCGGTTTTCAGTTCAGCGGCATGGCGCGAGAGATGAATATCTGAGAAACGCTTAAAGGAGTCGGCAATTTTACCCTGCGCCTTCGCATCAAGGAACGGCTGCCATCCTTTGGTTACCAGCCACTCGGTCAGCGCCAGTTTTGCCATCGCCGTTTGTGTGCTGTAAACCGCCGAAACGGCAGAAACGTCCGACGCCATGATCGCTTCCGACTGGGTCAGTAAATCTCGTAAGTGAGCACTCGCTTTTCGTGGCACAATACCGCCAAACAGCATCAGAATGTGGCGCACCAGGCCCATTGCCGCCAGTACCTCGGCTTTTGCCCCCTTGACGCCACGTACCCACAGCTCTTCATGGTACTGCCACTGTGATAATGCCAGCTCCAGCGCCGCTTCCAGACCTTGCTCGATGCTCGCCTTCGCGGGAACCCGTAAAATGCGCGTCGGTTTGAGTTCACGCGGCGCATTCCCCTGCGCTAAATGATAGCCGCGCGCCGCTTTGCTCAGGCTACCCTGCCGTAAACCAGTTTGTGAAACCAGCTGGTTTGCCAGCTTCAGTACCGCACGGGTATCGCCACTTAGCAGTTCCAGTTCAAGCTCACAGATAGGTTCAGCAAACTCGCCCGCTTTCACTTCCCCAAGGTCGAGGGCTATCTCAATCCGGCTACCGTCGACATCAAGGCACCATTTCTCACGGTAAAAATCGGTGCTAAACAGCGGTTGCACCTGAGAAGCGAGTTCCGTGGGTAGCTTGCCATCCGGCCAGACTTCAGCGGGAAACAGGGTGAGATCCAGCTCAGGCGTGCTCAGCGCAACGTTATATTCTGGTCGCTGATGCAGACCGCCCGTTACCCGTCCGGCAATTTTCATGGTCATTTCATAATGACCGTTTTCACCGCGAATACGCAGTCCCATATCGTGACCACGCAACCAGGCATCCGGCGTTTCGTAGTAGATATTCAGCAACTGGCTGGGCGCGTGATGCTCTCCTCCCAGCGTATTCAGACGCTCACGTAGCGCATCTACAGCATCACTATTGACGATAAATTTTAATTCGATTTCCTGGGCCATGGTCTTGTACTTATGGGTTATGTCACAGTTGAGAAAACTGACTGCGAACTAAGTTCGTTCTTAATGGTCAAGTAGATAGTATTTTGCGCCAAATTGCCATGCAACGAGCAATTTGACGGGCGTAAAAGTTTCGGGTGGTGGCAAAAAGGACACAGATGATTCCGATTGATGTCGAATGCTTTGCGTAGAGACACTGATGCCACTACTATCGTTCCACTTTCTATGACAATAACGACAGCCTGATGCCAAAATTACGCCTGATTGGATTAACTTTACTCGCACTTAGCGCCACTGCAGTCTCACATGCCGAAGAAAAGCGCTATGTCTCTGACGAACTGAACACCTGGGTCCGCAGCGGTCCGGGAGATAATTATCGCCTCGTGGGTACGGTTAACGCCGGCGAGGAAGTCACGCTTTTACAGACTGACGCCAACACCAACTACGCCCAGGTGAAAGACAGCACCGGACGTACCGCCTGGATCCCGTTGAAAGAGCTGAACAGTACGCCGAGCCTGCGCACCCGCGTTCCCGATCTGGAAAACCAGGTTAAGACGCTGACAGATAAGCTCAATAATATCGATACCACGTGGAATCAGCGCACCGCCGATATGCAGCAAAAAGTGGCGCAAAGCGACAGTGTGATCGACGGGCTGAAACAAGAAAACCAGAAGCTGAAAAACGAACTTATCGTGGCGCAAAAGAAGGTCAGCGCAGCCAATCTGCAGCTTGATGACAAACAGCGCACCATCATCATGCAGTGGTTTATGTATGGCGGCGGCGTGCTGGGTCTTGGTCTGCTGCTCGGCCTGGTTCTGCCACACATGATCCCAAGCCGTAAACGCAAAGATCGCTGGATGAACTGAATCGCCTTCTCCGCCACACTGACATATGATTAAGGGATGATTTTTTTCAGAAGGAAAGTGGCGTGAAGATTTATCTGGTCGGTGGTGCTGTTCGGGACGCGTTAATAGGGCTACCGGTTAAAGATAAAGATTGGGTTGTTGTCGGCGCCACGCCGCAAGAGATGCTTGACGCGGGCTACCAGCAGGTAGGCCGCGATTTTCCCGTGTTTCTCCATCCGCAAACCCGGGAAGAGTATGCGCTGGCGCGTACCGAACGTAAATCTGGTTCGGGTTATACCGGGTTCACCTGCTACGCCGCAGCGGATGTCACGCTGGAGGACGATCTTCAGCGTCGCGACCTGACTATCAACGCGATGGCCCGCGATGACGACGGGGAAATTATCGACCCCTATAACGGACGCAGCGATCTGGAAAACCGCCTGCTGCGCCATGTTTCTCCCGCCTTTAGCGAAGATCCGCTACGCGTGCTGCGCGTGGCGCGCTTTGCTGCCCGCTATGCGCACCTCGGTTTTCGTATCGCTGACGAAACCATGACATTGATGCGCAACATGACCGCTGCCGGTGAACTGGAGCATCTGACGTCAGAGCGGGTGTGGAAAGAAACGGAAAACGCCTTAACCACCCGTAATCCACAGGTATTCTTTCAGGTTCTGCGCGACTGCGGCGCATTGCGCGTCCTGTTCCCGGAAGTTGATGCCCTGTTTGGCGTTCCAGCGCCCGCGCAGTGGCACCCGGAAATCGATACCGGTATTCATACCCTGATGACGCTGTCGATGGCTGCCATGTTAAGCCCCGAGGTCGACGTGCGCTTTGCCACGCTGTGCCACGATCTTGGCAAAGCATTAACGCCCAAAGCGCTGTGGCCACGCCATCACGGTCACGGTCCGGCGGGCGTCAAGCTGGTCGAGCAACTGTGTCAGCGCCTGCGCGTGCCAAATGACATCCGTGATTTAGCCAAACTGGTGGCCGAGTTCCACGATCTCATTCATACCTTCCCCATCCTGCAGCCAAAAACCATCGTGAAGCTGTTTGATTCCATCGATGCCTGGCGTAAACCGCAGCGTGTAGAGCAAATCGCCCTGACCAGCGAGGCCGACGTGCGTGGGCGTACCGGCTTTGAAGCGGCGGATTATCCACAAGGGAGACTACTGCGTGAAGCCTGGCTGGTTGCGCAGGCGGTGCCAACGAAAGACGTCGTTGAGGCCGGATTTAAAGGTCAGGAAATTCGGGAGGAGCTGACGAAACGGCGAATTGCGGCGGTGGCCAGTTGGAAAGAGCAGCGTTGTCCGAAACCAGCCCAGTAAACTGACGTTACCTGATGACGGCATAAATGCCGTATCCGGCCTACATATCGCGCCCGTAGGCCGGATAAGCGTAGCGCCATCCAGCATTTAATAGCGATCAGAAAAAAACCACATAGACGGCGGCCGCCACAATAAAGCGGTAAATCGCAAACGGAATAAACGAGATGCGTTTAATCAGTTGCAGGAAGGTTTTGATCGCTACCAGCGCCACGATAAACGCCGTCACGAAACCGACTGCAAACATCGGAATATCTGACGCACTGAGGAACGACCAGCTCTTGTAGAGATCCAGGGCCGTTGCGCCCATCATCATCGGCACCGCCAGCAGGAAAGAAAACTCAGATGCCGCGTAACGGCTGACCCCCATCAGCATACCGCCAGAAATCGTCGCCCCAGAGCGGGAAAAACCCGGCCACAGCGCCAGACACTGGAAACAGCCAATCATAAACGCCTGACGATAAGTCATATCATCCAGCCCCGGCGCGCGCGGCTCTTTCGGCTTCAGGCATTCTGCGGCTATCAGCAGCACGCCCCCTACCACCAGCGCATACATCACGTTGATCGGGTTAAACAGTGATTTGATTGTATCGTGGAAAACCAGACCGAGGACAACGGCCGGAATCATCCCGAGCAGGATATGTCCCAGCGTCAACCGACCTTTGCCAGTCCCTTCGTGTTGGACCTTGCCAAAGTGAATGCCAATCAGGCCAAACAGACGTCGCCAGAACATCACTACGACGGCCAGAATAGAACCGAGTTGGATCACCACTTCAAATGTTTTTGCGGTATCGCCCTCAAAACCCAGCAGGTGGCCAACAATAATCATATGGCCGGTACTGGAAACGGGTAAAAATTCCGTCAATCCTTCGACCACACCCAAAATTGCCGCCACCAGCAGCGAGTGCATATCACTCATTAATAAACCCCTAGATAGAGAAACCACGGCAAAAAAGAGCCGACGAAAAGACCCTTTTATACCCGTTTGTTTTAGAAATTATTAAATTAATTATTTTCTTTCAGATTACTGCCACGCTCAATGATAACCCCGACGTTTGCCGCACGCGCCACCGCGCCAGGTTTACTGAGTTTGATACGCACCCATGGGGAATTAAAGCGACTAAGCAGGAGGTCAGCCACCTCTTCCGCTACGCGCTCTACCAGTGCAAAACGCCCACCTTCCACATGATTAACAACCGTTTGAGCAATATCAGCATAGCTCAGGCAATCAGCGACATCATCGCTTTTAGCCGATTTACGGTTATCCCATGCCATTTCGATATCGAACACCAACTTTTGCTCGATTGTCTGTTCCCAGTCGTAAACACCGATGGTGGTGATTACTGAAAGTTGCTCTATAAATACAATATCCATCACGACCCGCCTGCTTTTTGGCTAACCCGGATACCACTTCCGGCGAAATATGCGTATTATCCACAGAAGTAGCGTTTTACACGACATTTTCAAAACGGAACAGCTTATGAGTGCAATCGCGCCTGGAATGATTATCTTCGCGTACCTCTGCGGCTCTATTTCCAGTGCCATTCTGGTATGCCGCCTCGCTGGATTGCCGGACCCGCGTGACAGCGGCTCTGGGAATCCGGGCGCGACAAACGTGCTACGCATAGGTGGCAAGGGAGCCGCCGTCGCCGTACTGATTTTCGACGTACTGAAAGGCATGTTGCCCGTCTGGGGTGCCTATGCGCTAGGCGTCAGCCCCTTCTGGCTGGGATTGATAGCGATCGCCGCCTGTCTGGGACACATCTGGCCGGTATTCTTCGGCTTTAAAGGTGGGAAAGGCGTTGCCACCGCCTTTGGCGCAATTGCGCCAATTGGTTGGGACTTAACGGGCGTAATGGCGGGAACCTGGCTGCTGACTGTCTTACTCAGCGGCTATTCGTCGTTGGGCGCTATCGTCAGCGCGCTGATTGCTCCCTTTTATGTCTGGTGGTTCAATCCCCAGTTCACCTTCCCGGTTTCCATGTTGTCGTGCTTAATTCTGCTACGTCACCATGACAACATTCAGCGTCTGTGGCGCCGTCAGGAGCCGAAAATCTGGACCAAACTGAAGAAAAAACGCGAAAAAGATCCTGAGTGACGATACTGCCGGATGGCGGCGCTTAAGCGTCTTATCCGGCCTGAGGGACGTGATACCCTTCAATTGGCTTACCCAATCGGTGCTGACACCACGTCGCCAGAAACTCCACACAGACGCGAAGCTTCACGCTGCGATACAGCGGCTCCTGATAAACCGCCCAGATATTGGCGCTTTGTGCATAGTCCGGAAGTACACGCACCAGTCCACCGCTTGCCAAAAACGGTTGTACGTCCCATTCGGAACGCAACATGATCCCTTTTCCCTGCAGCGCCCACTGCAACACAATCTCACCGCTGTTCGATGAAAGGTGCCCAGCTACCTTGACCGATTTTTTCTCCTGGCCGTTATCCAGCTCCCACACTCCGTGGGTCATATCGCGTTCTTTGGTGACCAGGCAATCATGCTGACTTAATTCCTGTAGCGTCATCGGCTCGCCATATTTTTGTAAATAGGTCGGGGCCGCACACAATATTCTTTTGTTTTTCGTTAACAAATGCGCAATATAATAATCAGGAATTTCATCATTAATACGAATATCCAAATCGATATTATCCTGCGCCAAATCAATTTGCCGATCGTAAAGCTCAAAATGCACCTGTAATTCAGGGTAGCTATGCATCAGTTCGGTAATGGCCGGCGCAATATAGCTGCGCCCAAAACCAAAGCTACAGCCGATACGAATCATCCCCGCCGGGCGCGTTTTGATTTGCGTGACGTCATCAACCAGATGCTGGTAGCCCGCGAGGATCGCCTGGGCATGTTCATAGCAACGTTGACCACTCTCAGTTAACGCCACGCCGCGCGCAGAGCGGTTAAGCAACGTCGTCCCCAGCGTGGATTCGAGGATTTGAATACGTTTTGTCACAAACGCTGGCGTCTGTCCCAGCGTGGCGGCAGCGGCGCTAAAGCTGCCGCTATGAACAATTTCAACCAGCACCTGCAGGTCTTTCGCCAGGGGATACGTGTTCAGCATGGTCGGTATATCCGTAATGTTGTTAACCGCAGTGTAATTCTCTCACGCGTATTAAACCCTGCCTTTGCGCAATTTTTATTGCCTTATTTGGACATCATTCACGAACTGTTAATTGGATATTCACAGTGGCAAATAATATAAACCCCTATTTTTAGTGGTAGTTTGTGGCGGAGAATTTATTTCCAGAAAATAAAAGAACTGGAGTTTACAAGATGAGCAATCAAAATAACCAAAATGCGATAAATACGCTGACAAACATTGTCGCGAATTTTACCGCCATGATTTCTACCCGTATGCCCGACGACGTAGTGGATAAGTTAAAACAGCTGCGTGAAGGCGAAGACTCGCCGATGGGTAAAATCATCTACCACACCATGTTTGACAACATGCAGAAGGCGATCGAACTGAACCGTCCGGCCTGTCAGGACACCGGTGAGATTATGTTCTTTGTAAAGGTCGGTTCCCGTTTTCCGCTGTTGGGTGAACTGCAAAGCATCCTGAAACAGGCCGTTGAAGACGCCACGGTCAAAGCGCCACTGCGCCATAACGCGGTAGAAATTTTTGACGAAGTGAATACCGGCAAAAATACCGGCACCGGTGTGCCGTGGGTCACCTGGGACATCATTCCTGATAATGATGACGCGGAAATCGAAGTCTACATGGCTGGCGGCGGCTGTACCCTGCCTGGACGCTCGAAAGTGTTAATGCCTTCAGAAGGTTACGAAGGCGTAGTGAAATTTGTCTTCGAAAATATCTCCACATTGGCCGTTAACGCCTGCCCGCCGGTGCTGGTGGGCGTAGGCATTGCCACCTCAGTAGAAACTGCCGCAGTACTCTCCCGTAAAGCGGTGCTGCGTCCTATCGGCTCACGTCATCCCAACCCCAAAGCGGCCGAACTGGAACTGCGTCTTGAAGAAGGACTTAACCGCCTCGGTATTGGTCCGCAAGGGTTGACCGGCAATAGCTCCGTGATGGGCGTGCATATCGAATCCGCCGCGCGCCACCCGTCGACTATCGGCGTTGCTGTTTCCACCGGCTGCTGGGCGCACCGTCGCGGCACGCTGCTGGTTCATGCTGATCTCTCCTTCGAAAATCTGTCTCACACCCGGAGCGCGTTATGAAAAAGATCCTCACAACCCCGATTAAAGCCGAAGATCTGGAAGATATTCGCGTTGGCGATGTCATTTACCTGAGCGGTACGCTGGTGACCTGCCGCGACGTGTGCCACCGTCGCCTGATCGAACTGAAGCGCCCAATTCCTTATGACCTGAATGGCAAGGCTATTTTCCACGCAGGCCCAATCGTGCGTAAGAACGGTGATAAATGGGAAATGGTCTCCGTCGGTCCAACCACCAGTATGCGTATGGAAGCCTTTGAGAAAGAGTTTATCGAGCAGACGGGCGTCAAACTGGTGGTCGGTAAAGGTGGTATGGGACCGTTGACAGAAGAAGGCTGCAAGCAGTTCAAAGCGCTGCACGTAATCTTCCCGGCAGGTTGCGCCGTACTGGCGGCTACTCAGGTTGAAGAGATTGAAGAAGTGCACTGGACGGAGCTGGGCATGCCGGAATCCCTGTGGGTGTGTCGGGTCAAAGAGTTCGGCCCGTTGATTGTGTCCATCGACACCCACGGCAACAACCTGATCGCCGAAAACAAAAAGCTGTTCGCTGAACGCCGCGATCCCATCGTGGAAGAGATCTGCGAGCACGTGCATTACATCAAATAATCCTTCCGGAGAGGCGCAGCGCCTCTCCCCATTCGCAGGGATATCACAATGGCACCTTTAGCTGGTTGGTGGCGATACCTGGCTCCGCTGGTGGTCATCGCCATTATTGCTGTTTTACCCGTTCCCACCGGTCTTGAGAGCCACACCTGGCTCTATTTTGCCGTCTTTACCGGTGTGATTGTGGGGCTCATTCTGGAACCTGTACCCGGCGCGGTCGTGGCGATGATTGGTATTTCGATCATCGCCGTGCTTTCACCGTGGATCCTGTTCAGCCCGGAACAGCTTGCGCAGGACGGTTTTAAATTTACCGCCAAATCACTGTCGTGGGCCGTGTCTGGCTTTTCTAACTCGGTTATCTGGCTGATTTTCGCGGCCTTTATGTTTGGTACCGGCTATGAGAAAACCGGCCTCGGTCGGCGTATCGCGCTAATGTTAGTAAAAAAGATGGGGCACCGGACGTTATTCCTCGGCTACGCGGTGATGTTCTCTGAGCTGATCCTCGCCCCCGTTACGCCTTCCAACTCCGCGCGCGGGGCCGGAATAATCTACCCGATTATCCGCAACCTGCCGCCGCTGTATAACTCCCAGCCCAATGACGCCAGTTCACGTTCTATTGGCTCCTACATCATGTGGATGGGCATTGTCGCCGACTGCGTCACCAGCGCGATTTTCTTAACGGCGATGGCGCCGAACCTGCTGCTGATCGGCCTGATGAAAGGCGCATCTCATACGGCGCTCAGTTGGGGCGACTGGTTCTTGGGTATGCTGCCGCTGAGCATTTTACTGGTGCTGATCGTGCCCTGGCTGGCGTATGTGTTGTACCCGCCGGTGCTGAAATCCGGCGATCAGGTGCCGCGCTGGGCGGATACAGAATTAAAAGCGATGGGCCCGCTCTGCGCACGTGAGAAAAAGATGCTCGGGCTGATGGTCGGCGCGCTGGTGTTGTGGATCTTCGGTGGCGATTATATTGACGCCGCAATGGTCGGTTACAGCGTGGTGGCATTGATGCTGGTACTGCGCATCATCAGTTGGGATGACATCGTCAGCAATAAAGCCGCATGGAACGTCTTTTTCTGGCTGGCCTCGTTAATAACCCTGGCGACCGGGCTTAATAACACCGGTTTTATTACCTGGTTCGGCAAGCTACTGGCAAACGGGCTGAGCGGCTATTCACCGATCATGGTGATGGTGGCGCTTATCGTGGTCTTTTATTTACTGCGCTACTTCTTTGCCAGCGCCACGGCGTATACCTCCGCCCTTGCGCCGATGATGATCGCCGCCGCGCTGGCGATGCCGGAAATCCCGTTGCCGGTCTTCTGCCTGATGGTCGGTGCCGCTATTGGCCTGGGCAGTATTCTGACCCCCTACGCCACCGGCCCAAGCCCTATCTACTACGGCAGCGGCTATTTGCCAACGGTTGACTACTGGCGGCTGGGCGCTATTTTTGGCCTGATTTTCCTCGTGCTGCTGGTGATCACCGGTCTGGTCTGGATGCCTCTCGTTTTACAGTAAAATCCCATTGGGGCGACGTTTTGTCGCCCCTTTATCCATAAGCTTCTCATATGATCGATTTCCCGATGCGCTGAGGCATACTTTTTTGTATGCAAACACCCTCTTGCTGATAAGGGAAACGCTCTGGACACGCTGGCGCACGAGACACTCACACGAGGCTGGCAGGCCGAACTGGATCTGCACTTTACCCGCACCGGACACAAAACGGTGCTCGCCTCGGCGCGTCACTATGGACCTTTGACGGTTCAACGTCCGTTTTATCCCGAAGAAGAGGTATGTCACCTCTATTTGCTTCATCCACCTGGCGGGATCGTCGGCGGGGATGAGCTACATATTTCCGTATCACTTGATGAAAACAGCCATGCGTTAATCACTCAGCCCGGCGCGGGAAAATTTTATCGCAGCCGTGGGCCGCAGGCGTTGCTACGCCAGCATTTCACGCTCGCCCCACACGCCACGCTGGAGTGGCTGCCGCAGGATACGATCTTCTTTCCCGGCGCTAAGGCCACCGTCCAATCCGTATTTCATCTGACGTCCGCAAGCCATTTGCTGGCCTGGGATCTGCTGTGTCTCGGACGCCCTGTCATGCAGGAAACGTTCAGCCACGGCACGCTACAAAACCGTCTGGAAGTGTGGCGGGATGGGCAACCGCTGCTGATAGAGCGTTTGCAGGTGCAGGCAGGGGATCTGCATGGGATCGCACATCATCCCTGGGTCGGTACGTTGCTGTGTTACCCGGCCAGCGAACACATGCTGGAGGGGACGCGCGAGCGGCTTACGCCACTGGGGGATTATGCCGGGGCAACGCTTAACGACTCGCTGCTGACAATTCGATTTCTGACGAACGACAACCTAATTGTTCAGCGCGTTATGCGCAATATCTGGCAATTTCTGCGCCCGCTGCTGACACACAAAGCGCCCATGCTACCGCGAATCTGGCAAACCTAAGAGGCCCATTATGGAACTGACCCCCAGAGAAAAAGACAAGCTGTTGCTGTTTACCGCCGCGCTGGTGGCGGAACGTCGCCTGGCCCGCGGGCTGAAGCTGAATTACCCGGAATCAGTGGCGCTGATTAGCGCTTTCATCATGGAAGGGGCGCGCGACGGGCAAACCGTGGCCGCGCTGATGGAAGACGGGCGTCACGTGCTGCGCCGCGATCAGGTGATGGAAGGCGTACCAGAGATGATCCCGGATATTCAGGTTGAAGCCACATTCCCGGACGGTTCGAAACTGGTCACCGTCCACAACCCGATCGTCTAAGGAGCGGTAATGATCCCAGGTGAGTATCAGATCTCAGCAGGCAACATTGCGATCAATCAGGGGCGCGAAACCTGCACGATCGTGGTGGAAAATCACGGTGACAGACCCATCCAGGTGGGATCGCACTATCACTTTTACGAGGTGAACCCGGCGCTGCGCTTTGACAGGGCGGCCACGCGGGGCTTCCGTCTGAACATTGCCGCAGGTACAGCGGTACGTTTTGAACCGGGGCAAAAGCGCGAAGTCGAACTGGTGCGTGTCGCTGGCGCACAAAGGATGGTGGGTTTTCGCAGTGAAGTGATGGGCGCGCTGGAGGCAGATAATGAGTAACATTTCCCGCCAGGCGTACGCCGACATGTTTGGCCCAACCACCGGCGATAAAGTGCGCCTGGCGGATACTGATCTGTGGATCGAGGTGGAAAAAGACTTCACCACCTACGGCGAAGAGGTCAAATTCGGCGGCGGAAAAGTGATCCGCGACGGTATGGGCCAGGGACAAATGCGCGCCCAGGCGTGTGTGGATCTGGTGATAACCAACGCGCTGATCGTTGATCACTGGGGGATCGTCAAAGCGGATATCGGCATCAAAGACGGCAGGATCTTCGCCATCGGCAAAGCGGGTAATCCCGATATTCAGCCCGACGTCACGATCCCGATAGGCGTAGGAACAGAAGTCATCGCCGGAGAAGGCAAGATCGTCACCGCGGGCGGCGTGGATACGCATATTCACTGGATCTGCCCACAGCAGGCGCAAGAAGCGCTGGTTTCAGGCGTGACGACGATGATCGGTGGTGGTACCGGTCCGGCCGCAGGCACTAACGCCACCACCTGCACACCGGGCCCGTGGTACATCGCCCGCATGCTGCAGGCAGCGGACACGTTGCCGGTTAACATCGGTTTGCTGGGCAAAGGCAATGGTTCAAACCCTGACGCCCTGCGCGAGCAAATCAGCGCCGGCGCCATTGGCCTGAAGATCCACGAAGACTGGGGCGCCACGCCTGCCGCAATCGACTGCGCGCTGACCGTGGCCGACGAGATGGACATCCAGGTGGCGCTGCATAGCGATACGCTCAATGAGTCCGGGTTTGTTGAGGATACGCTGGCGGCGATTGGCAATCGCACCATTCATACCTTCCATACCGAAGGCGCAGGCGGCGGCCATGCGCCGGATATCATCACCGCCTGCGCACATCCGAATATTTTGCCCTCCTCCACCAACCCGACGCTGCCTTATACCGTCAACACCATCGACGAGCATCTCGACATGCTGATGGTCTGCCACCATCTCGATCCAGATATCGCTGAAGACGTGGCCTTCGCCGAATCGCGCATTCGCCGGGAAACGATCGCTGCCGAGGATGTGCTGCATGACATTGGCGCGTTTTCCCTGACCTCGTCCGATTCACAGGCGATGGGGCGCGTGGGCGAAGTGATCCTGCGCACCTGGCAGGTGGCGCACCGCATGAAGGTTCAGCGTGGCTCGCTGGCGGAAGAAACGGGCGACAATGACAACCTGCGCGTTAAACGCTACATCGCCAAGTACACCATCAATCCGGCATTGACCCACGGTATCGCCCACGAAGTCGGCTCCGTTGAGCCAGGCAAACTGGCCGATCTGGTGCTGTGGTCGCCGGCCTTTTTTGGCGTAAAACCGGCGACCATCGTGAAGGGCGGGATGATCGCCTGCGCGCCGATGGGCGACATCAACGCCTCAATCCCCACCCCGCAACCGGTGCATTACCGCATGATGTTCGGCGCGCTTGGCGCAGCGCGGCATCACACCCGTCTGACCTTTATTTCACAGGCTGCCGACGCGCAAAACGTCCCGCAGCAACTTAATTTGCAAAGCGCTATCGCCGTCGTCAAAGGCTGCCGGACGGTAAAAAAGGCTGACATGATCCACAACGGTCTACAGCCCAATATCACCGTCGATGCTCAGACCTACGAGGTACGCATTGATGGTGAACTGATTACCAGCGACCCGGCAGACGTTTTGCCGATGGCGCAACGCTATTTCCTGTTTTAAGGAGTGAGGATGATCTACCTGACCCAACGCCTTGACCACGCCCACCGCGTCACCGCAAGCGTCACGCTACCCATTGATGTTCGAGTAAAAAGCCGCGCCAGAGTGGCGCTGAGCGATGGCCGCGAAGCCGGCTTAATGCTACCGCGCGGTTTACTGTTACGCGGCGGCGATCTGCTGACTACCGACGATGGCCGCGAGGTGATCGAAGTGATCGCCGCGCCGGAGTCGGTTTCCGTCGTGCGCTGCGCCGACCCTTTCCTGCTCGCCAAAGCCTGTTACCACCTTGGTAATCGCCACGTACCGTTGCAGATCCTGCCCGATGAGCTGCGCTACCACCACGATCATGTGCTGGACGATATGCTGCGCCAGTTCAACCTCGAGGTGGCGTTTGCCCAGTTGCCGTTTGAGCCGGAAGCGGGTGCCTATGCGAGCGAGTCACACGGGCATCATCACGGCCATGCACACTGATGCATAGCACCCAACAGCTGCGCCTGATGCAGCTCGCCAGCAGCAGTCTCCCGGTAGGATCGTTTACCTGGTCTCAGGGGCTGGAGTGGGCGGTAGAAATCGGCTGGGTGAAAAGCGTCGATGACTTCTCTGACTGGCAAATCCAGCAGATGGAGCACAACTTTTTTACCGTTGACCTACCGCTGCTGGCGAGATTGTATCGCGCCTGTGAGCAGGACGATCTCGCCGCCGCGCGCCGCTGGACCGCTTACCTGCTGGCCTGCCGGGAAACCCGCGAACTGCGGGATGAAGAACGCAGCCGGGGCCTCGCCTTTACGCGGCTGGTCACCGACTGGGAACCAGACTGTTCCCGGGAATGGCGCACGCTCTTTGCCGATAGCCAGCTGTGCGGTATGGCCTGGCTGGGCGTACGCTGGAAAATCCCCCTGACGAATCTGGCGTTAAGCCTCGGCTACAGCTGGATTGAGAGCGCCGTGATGGCAGGCGTCAAACTGGTTCCCTTTGGCCAGCAGGCGGCTCAGCGATTGATTATTTCGCTTGGCGATCGTTATGCGCAAGGTCTGGCACAAGCGCTGGCGTGTCCTGACGCCAGCCTCGGATCCGCAACGCCGTTAGCCGCCATCGCGTCTGCCCGGCATGAAACCCAATATTCCCGCTTATTCCGTTCCTGAGGAGAAAAAATGAGTGATTACAAGCATCCCCTGCGCGTGGGCGTTGGCGGCCCGGTTGGCTCCGGCAAAACGGCGCTGCTGGAAGCGTTATGCAAAGCCATGCGCAGCAGCTATCAACTGGCGGTCGTGACTAACGATATCTACACCAAAGAAGATCAGCGCATTCTCACCGAGGCTGGCGCACTGGAACCGGACAGAATCGTTGGTGTGGAAACTGGCGGCTGTCCGCATACCGCCATCCGCGAAGATGCGTCGATGAATCTGGCCGCGGTAGAAGCGCTGAGTGAGAAATTCGGCAACCTGGATCTGATTTTTGTGGAAAGCGGCGGCGATAACCTGAGCGCCACCTTTAGCCCTGAATTAGCAGATCTGACGATCTATGTGATCGACGTTGCCGAAGGCGAGAAGATCCCGCGTAAAGGCGGGCCAGGGATCACCAAATCCGATTTTCTGGTGATCAACAAAACCGATCTGGCCCCTTACGTGGGCGCTTCGCTGGAGGTGATGGAACGCGATACCCTGCGCATGCGCGGCGAGCGTCCGTGGACGTTTACTAACCTGAAGGCGGGCGACGGTCTGGCGACGATTATTGCGTTTCTGGAAGAGAAAGGAATGTTGCGGGTGTAGCGTGGTTTATCGCCGGGAGGCGGCTTCGCCTGACCCGGCCTACGGTTTTGTTGGCCCGGTAAGTAAAGCCACCACCGGGCAAAAAACTCACGCCGCCGGTAATTCCGCCAGCGGCCAGCGTGGACGTACGGTCACGCCAAGATCCGCCGTTGCGCCCGCTTTAAAACGCACCATACCCGCGTAGGCGATCATCGCCCCGTTGTCGGTACAAAATTCCGGGCGTGCATAGAACACTTCGCCGCGGCGTTTTTGCATCATTTCGGCAAGCTTCGCGCGCAGCGTGCGGTTAGCGCTCACGCCCCCCGCCATCACCAGACGTTTAAAACCGGTGTGATCCAGCGCGCGTTTGCACTTGATCATCAGCGTATCAACCACCGCATCTTCAAACGCTCGGGCAATATCTGCACGCGTCTGATCGTCATTTTCGTTATTACGAATCGTATTCGCGGCGAAGGTTTTCAGGCCGGAGAAGCTGAAATCCAGTCCCGGACGGTCGGTCATCGGACGCGGGAAGACAAAGCGTTTTTCCACACCCTGTGACGCCAGCTTAGACAGCATTGGGCCGCCAGGATAATCCAGCCCCAGCAGCTTGGCGGTTTTGTCGAACGCTTCACCTGCCGCATCATCAATCGATTCGCCCAGTAATTCATACTGACCGATACCGGTGACGCTGATCAATTGCGTGTGCCCGCCGGAAACCAGCAGCGCGACGAACGGAAAAGCAGGAGGATTCTCTTCCAGCATCGGCGCCAGCAAATGCCCTTCCATATGGTGCACAGGAATTGCCGGCACGTCCCAGGCGAACGCCAGTGAACGTCCTACGGTTGCACCGACCAGCAGCGCGCCAACCAGACCCGGACCTGCGGTGTACGCCACCGCATCGATCTCTTTCGCCGTGAGTCCCGCTTCTTTCAGCGCGGCCTGAATCAACGGTACGGTTTTACGTACGTGATCGCGCGAGGCCAGTTCTGGCACTACGCCGCCGTAGTCAGCGTGTAATTTCACCTGACTATACAATTGGTTGGCTAAAAGACCTTTTTCATCGTCGTAAATGGCGATGCCGGTTTCATCGCAGGATGTTTCAATACCCAGTACACGCATGACTTGTTTTACCTCGCTCTATTACCGCGCAGTGTAGGACCAATGCGGGTTGATGTAAAACTTTGTTCGCCCCAGGCGCATGCCTCGTGTATACTCCTTGTCCTTATAAAAGTCCCTTTCAAAATCGCGTGGGTGCTTTACAAAGCAGCAGCAATTGCAGTAAAATTCCGCACCATTTTGAAATAAGCTGGCGTTGATGCCAGCGGCAAACCGAATTTATTAAAGGTGAGAGTTACATGCCGGTAATTAAAGTACGTGAAAACGAGCCGTTCGACGTAGCACTGCGTCGCTTCAAGCGTTCATGCGAAAAAGCAGGTGTTCTGGCGGAAGTTCGTCGTCGTGAGTTCTATGAAAAACCGACTACCGAACGTAAGCGCGCTAAAGCTTCTGCTGTGAAACGTCACGCGAAGAAACTGGCTCGCGAAAACGCACGCCGTACTCGTCTGTACTAATCCATTGAGAGCTAAGGCTCTCAATTCAGACTGAGTTGTAGTTGTAAGGCCGTGCTTCCGGAAGGAATGCGCGGCTTATTTTCGTTTATACACGTCATCATTCAAGCTGCCTCAGTGTTGGCTGCAGTCGCTCACCCCAGTCACGTACTTGCTGTACGCTCCTGAGGATTCGCTTCCTTGCCGCCTTGATGCATCCTGAATGATTTTGTGTATATGAGTCATCAAAAAACAGGGGCTTATGGCTGGACGAATTCCTCGCGTTTTTATTAATGACCTGCTGGCAAGAACCGACATCGTCGATCTCATCGACGCGCGGGTAAAGCTGAAAAAGCAGGGCAAAAATTATCACGCGTGCTGTCCGTTCCATAACGAAAAAACCCCCTCTTTCACCGTAAACGGTGAAAAACAGTTTTATCACTGCTTTGGGTGTGGCGCGCATGGCAACGCCGTCGACTTTCTCATGAACTACGACAAGCTCGAGTTTGTGGAAACCGTCGAAGAACTGGCCGCAATGCACAACCTTGAAGTGCCCTATGAAGCAGGCAGTGGCCCCAGTCAGATAGAGCGCCATCAACGGCAAAGCCTTTATCAATTGATGGACGGCCTGAACACTTTTTATCAACAGTCTTTGATGCAGCCCGCCGCTACCCCTGCGCGCCAGTACCTGGAAAAGCGAGGATTAAGTAGCGACGTTATCACCCGTTTTGCTATTGGTTTTGCGCCCCCCGGCTGGGACAACGTCCTGAAACGGTTTGGCGGCAATGCTGAGAATCGCAAATCGTTGGTCGATGCGGGGATGTTGGTCACCAACGATCAGGGACGCAGTTACGATCGCTTTCGCGAACGGGTGATGTTCCCCATCCGCGACAAACGTGGTCGGGTCATTGGTTTTGGTGGACGCGTGCTGGGCGATGCCCTGCCGAAGTATCTGAACTCCCCGGAAACCGATATTTTCCATAAAGGTCGCCAGCTGTATGGCCTTTATGAAGCCCAGCAGGATAACGCCGATCCGCAGCGCCTGTTAGTGGTGGAAGGCTATATGGATGTGGTAGCGCTGGCGCAATACGGCATTAACTACGCCGTGGCATCCCTTGGGACGTCAACCACCGCCGATCACATCCAGCTGTTGTTTCGCGCGACGAACAACGTGATTTGCTGCTACGACGGCGACCGCGCCGGACGCGATGCAGCATGGCGCGCGCTGGAAACCGCACTGCCCTATATGACAGACGGCCGCCAGCTACGCTTTATGTTTTTACCTGATGGCGAAGACCCCGATACGTTAGTGCGTAAAGAAGGGAAAGAGGCCTTCGAAGCCCGGATGGAGCAGGCGTTGCCGCTCTCCGCGTTTTTATTTAATAGCCTGTTGCCACAGGTGGATTTGAGTACCCCGGACGGACGCGCACAGCTCAGCACGCTGGCGCTGCCGCTGATCACTCAGGTGCCGGGCGAAACGTTGCGCATTTACCTGCGACAGGAGTTGGGAAACAAGCTCGGCATTCTGGATGACAGTCAGCTTGAACGTTTAATGCCAAAACTGGCAGAAAATGGCGCTTCCCGCCCTGTTCCACAGCTAAAACGTACGACCATGCGTATACTTATAGGGTTGCTGGTGCAGAATCCGGACCTTGCTCCGCTGGTTCCGCCGTTAGGCGCACTGGACAGTAATAAACTGCCTGGACTTGGCTTATTCAGAGAACTGGTCAACACTTGTCTGGCTCAGCCAGGCCTGACCACCGGCCAACTGTTAGAGCACTATCGTGGCACAAATGATGCTGCAACCCTTGAAAAACTGTCGATGTGGGACGATATAGCAGATAAAGATATCGCAGAAAAAACCTTCACCGACTCACTCAACCATATGTTTGATTCGATGCTTGAACTGCGCCAGGAAGAGTTGATAGCTCGTGAGCGCACACACGGTTTAAGCAGCGAAGAACGCCGGGAACTCTGGACGCTGAACCAGGAACTGGCCAAGAAATAGCTGAAAGACAAAAGTATTTAACGGCTTAACTGCCGAATATCGATCGGGAAGCCCCCGACAGCCGCACGGAGAGGCAGCGGCAAAATATAAGTATGCCCTCGTTTTGCCGTTGGCGGTTTTACCGCCCAACACCAATCAAACGAATTAAGTGTGGATACCGTCTTATGGAGCAAAACCCGCAGTCACAGCTGAAGCTTCTTGTCCAACGTGGTAAGGAGCAAGGCTATCTGACCTATGCCGAGGTCAATGACCATCTGCCGGAAGATATCGTCGATTCAGATCAAATCGAAGACATCATCCAAATGATCAATGACATGGGTATTCAGGTGATGGAAGAAGCACCTGATGCCGATGATCTGCTGCTTGCTGAAACCTCCAACAGCACCGATGAAGACGCGGAAGAAGCGGCTGCCCAGGTTCTGTCCAGCGTTGAGTCCGAAATCGGCCGTACAACTGACCCGGTCCGCATGTACATGCGTGAAATGGGTACCGTTGAACTGTTAACCCGTGAAGGCGAAATCGACATCGCTAAGCGCATCGAAGACGGGATTAACCAGGTTCAATGCTCCGTAGCCGAATACCCGGAAGCCATCACCTACCTGCTTGAGCAATACGATCGCGTAGAAGCTGAAGAAGCGCGTCTGTCCGATCTCATCACCGGCTTTGTCGATCCGAACGCGGAAGAAGACATGGCGCCAACGGCGACCCACGTCGGTTCTGAACTCTCTCAAGAAGAGATGGATGAAGATGAAGACGAAGATGAAGAAGATGACGACGACAGCAGCGATGACGACAACAGCATCGACCCTGAATTAGCGCGTGAAAAATTCGCTGAACTTCGTACCCAGTACGAAATCACCCGCGACACGATCAAGGCCAAAGGCCGCAGCCATGCTGCCGCGCAGGAAGAAATTCAGAAGCTGTCTGAAGTGTTCAAACAGTTCCGCCTGGTGCCGAAACAGTTCGACTACCTGGTAAACAGCATGCGCGTCATGATGGACCGCGTGCGTACTCAGGAACGTCTGATCATGAAGCTCTGCGTTGAGCAGTGCAAAATGCCGAAGAAAAACTTCATCACCCTGTTCACTGGCAATGAAACCAGCGAAACGTGGTTCAACGCGGCCATCGCGATGAACAAACCGTGGTCTGAAAAACTGCACGACGTGGCAGATGACGTTCACCGCGGTCTGCAGAAACTGCAGCAGATTGAAGAAGAAACCGGCCTGACCATTGAGCAGGTTAAAGACATCAACCGTCGTATGTCCATCGGTGAAGCGAAAGCCCGTCGTGCGAAAAAAGAGATGGTTGAAGCGAACTTACGTCTGGTTATCTCTATCGCCAAGAAATACACCAACCGTGGTCTGCAGTTCCTTGATCTGATTCAGGAAGGCAACATCGGTCTGATGAAAGCGGTTGATAAGTTTGAATACCGTCGTGGTTACAAGTTCTCCACCTACGCAACCTGGTGGATCCGTCAGGCAATTACCCGCTCTATCGCGGATCAGGCGCGCACCATCCGTATCCCGGTGCATATGATTGAGACCATCAACAAGCTCAACCGTATCTCCCGTCAGATGCTGCAAGAGATGGGCCGCGAGCCGACGCCGGAAGAGCTGGCCGAACGCATGCTGATGCCGGAAGACAAGATCCGTAAAGTGCTGAAGATCGCCAAAGAGCCTATCTCCATGGAAACGCCGATCGGCGACGATGAAGATTCGCATCTGGGTGATTTCATCGAGGATACCACCCTCGAGCTGCCGCTGGACTCTGCCACTACCGAGAGCCTGCGTGCCGCAACGCACGACGTGCTGGCTGGCCTGACCGCCCGTGAAGCGAAAGTGCTGCGTATGCGTTTCGGTATCGATATGAACACCGACCACACGCTGGAAGAAGTGGGTAAACAGTTCGACGTTACCCGCGAACGTATCCGTCAGATCGAAGCGAAGGCGCTGCGTAAACTGCGCCACCCGAGCCGTTCTGAAGTGTTGCGTAGCTTCCTGGACGATTAATCTCGCCGTATAAGTTCAAACGCCACCGCAAGGTGGCGTTTTTATTTACATCCCGCGCATGACCAGCGCGTCATCCAACTCGCGATACGCCTCCACCAGCTTATCCAGTGTAATCCGGCTCAATCCGCTGGGATTTGGCAATACCCAAATCTGCGTCGCGCCAATGGTCAGCGTCTGCTTTCCCCACTGCGCTCCGCGCTGACTGAAGCCTTGCTCGAACGCCTGCTTGCCAAGGATCGCCAGCGCGGCGGGCTGATAGTCATCAATCTTTTCAATAAGCTTACGGCCACCGCTACGCATCTCCTGTAGCTTCACTTCATTAGCCTGCACCGTCGGTCTGTCGACAAACTTGGTCACGCCACAGCGGAAGTCCAGCAGGTGTTGCGCCTCTTCAGGTTTGAGTTGGCGATCGGTAAATCCCGCCTGATGGATGACCTTCCAGAAGCGATTGGCGGGATGCGCAAAGGGGAACCCCGTACCTGCGGAAGATAGCCCCGGATTGATGCCGCAAAACACCACCCGCAGCCCTGGTGCCAGTATGTCCTTAACCATAATTACTCCGAACAATACATCAGAGTAACAGTATAACGGACTGAAAATACATTGTTTATAAAATCAGCATCCGTACGCTTATGGCTGGATTGCGACGCGGAGTTACTTTATAATCCACCGCCACGGCCCCTTAGCTCAGTGGTTAGAGCAGGCGACTCATAATCGCTTGGTCGCTGGTTCAAGTCCAGCAGGGGCCACCAAATTTTAGCTTTAAAATCATATAATTAAGCCACTCAAGCGAGTGGCTTTTTTGTTATCTGGTTTTCTAGTGGCGATGAAATGGCGGTGGATTTTTTTTACCGCCACTTTCCTGAGCGCATAAAAAACCCGCGCATGGCGGGCATTAAACGAAAATTTGTCAGAGCCACAATGGCCGCTGACCACCGACAGTCGGGTGCGGCGGTGCCGGGTCGATAGCTCCCGGAGTAACAATAAAGCGTTCTATCGTTTCCATTGTCATAAACGTACAACTACAGTTGATGTTCTGGCATTGGTGGTAACGCTCTTTTGTATTCTCTGTTAGATAGCGACTTGTTCGTGCATGTGCGGCATGATGACACTTTGGACAATGAAACATAACCCACCCCGTTATTCTCAATTCGTGAACCAATGATAAACATCAATTCACTTTTTGTGAATACATTTTACTCATCATCCTGTTCAGCACTGTACTCCACATCGGAGAGCTTAACCTCAAGCTCTAATCCCGTCGTGAATCCATTATTATTCAGATTGTGAGTTACCTTACTGATTAACCATGCCTGCTCGTCTATGACGCGCTTAAAGCCCGACACGCGCACCGGTGTCTCAGGGAACAAATCAGCCCTACCAAGCGCCAGCGTAATTGAAAATTCCGCAACACCTCGTTGCAACTTATCCCACTTTGCCTGAGCGGCACGCATCGCCTGAGCCTTTGAAGCGTAGACCGTCGTCAGCGCCAGCACGTTATCGGCCTCACCAGCCATATACTCACCCTCGCGCGCTTCCTGCTCTTTTTTGGCTTTTGTCTTTTTGCTGACTGGCTTTGCTTTCGGGTGTTCCAGTGCGCGCAGGTGCTTCTCTTTTGGTTTACGTTTCAGCGTGACCTTCTGCTTTTGCGGCTTCGGGTCTTTGGTGTGCAGCCATTTTGCCGTTACGCCGGTATAAGCCCCACGGTCGGCAATAGCAAACTGATGGCGGTCACCATCACTGCGGGTCAGTGTCATTTGTGGGACTGGTTTGCCGCTGGCCGTCACTGCACTACCGGCTTTCAGAAACAGCAGTTTCCCCGCTTTCACTGATACTGTCGCCCCGTTCCGCTCAGCCAGTCTGGTCAGAAATACTGCGTCGGATTCCTGCGACTGGTCGATATGCGGTACCGGGATTTTTTTCAGCGAATCCGCGACGCTGGCCGTCAGTTTATTGCGTTTCGCGATAGCACTGACCAGCTCACCGAGAGTGGTGTCGTGCCATGACTCCTCACGCCGTGAATTGAGCGTTCCGCGAAAATCTGCGCTACGCGCACGAATGGTCAGCGTATCAGGCGCGCCCCGGTGCTCAATCTCATCAACCGTGAAATCGCCCTTATTCAGAAGTGCCGAACCCTGCCAGCCAAGCCACAGTGTCAGCACCGCCCCGCGCAGGGGTAACTCGACTTTGCCGTCAGTATCGTCGAGCTCAATGTCGAGCTGGTCAGCTTCAAAACCCCGGTTATCTGTCATGGTGAGAGAAATCAGCCTGTCACTAAAATTGCTGGTAATGTCCTGGCTGTTCAGCGTCAGCATAAATGCCGGGGCAAGGCTTGCCCCGGCATCAATGGTCATGCCCGTCATCATGCAGTCAGCCCTCCGAGCATACCCTGTAGCTTATCGGTCAGCTTACCGGCTGTGCCAAGCAGCTCGTTGGCCTGTTTATTCAGGTCACCAAACATCGCCGCCAGTGATTCGTCGACCCGTTTCAGTGAAAGCGTGAAATCAATCTTTCTGGCAGCGCCATCACTGAAAAATTCAGTGTGTGTGGTCGAGACTTTATCGACGATATACATCCCGAGAATATTGCCGGTACCCTCAATCAGCGGCCACGCTCTGCCCTCGTCGGCCATCAGTTCAACAGCCCTCAGTGATATACGGCCACCAGTAATGGCAGGATAAAGCTTACCGGCAAGCTGAATTGAGGTCTCCCCCTCACCGAGAAACTGATAAGCGGGAGGTTTACCAACCCTGTCATTAGACACCCAGCGGTAATCCTTCGAGTGTTGCATCGACTGATAAGGCAGGGTGCGGCGTTCAAACACAAACATTCCTAGTGCAAGCATCATTATTTATTACCCCTCAGTCATGGCTCATACTGGCGCGCTGCCGTGCACGCTTCTCACGCTCGATCTGTTCGAGTGTGTCGCGTAGCTGTCGGTCAAGCTGATGCCCGGGCGCAACACCACCCGGTAAAGTGATGTTGTACTCACTTTTGCTCTGGTCGATGTAAGAACGTCCCGCCGGTGCGGTCACTGGCTGATAAGCCTGATAACCGCCATATGTGCTGGTTGCCGGGATATAAGAATTACTCTGCGTGGCCGCGTTGGTTTTGGCGGCAGTCTGGTCGAGGCTGTCTGACTCTTTGTTGATGATACCGAGCTTTTCGAGAAGCCAGTCGACACCGCTGCGCAACTTGTTAAATACATTGAGCGGAGCCATCAAAGCAGAGGCCAGCGCCTGACCAAATATGACGCCGACATTTTTGCAGCTATCGAGCGTTTCCTGCGTGGCCTTGACCGGTGCTATCAGGTCTTTAAACCACTGCCAGACGCCGCGCAGTTTCTCACCGAGACCGTCAAAAATGGGTGCCAGTGGTGCGAACATTTCCCCGACAGGGGCAAAGGCGCTCATGACACCCTCAATCACCCCCGAGAAAAATGCGCTGATGGGCTCCCAATATTTACGGATGAGCAGCGCCCCAGCCACAATCGCCGCCCCCACTGCGACAATCGGCCAGGTAATCGCGCCGAGTGCGGTCACAATGGCACTACCGGTGACAGTAAATACCGTACCCAGCACGCCAGCAGCAGCGATAATGGCGTTAATCCCCATAACAACCGGCCACGCAACGAGACCAATACCGCCGATGATACCAATCAGAGCCAGTGCGCCACCGGCGATGATGCCGATGGTTGTCGCCAGCCCTTTGTTCTTCTGGATCCAGCCGTCGAGCTTTAACACGTATTGCGTAGTGGTTTGGGTGAGTTTACGCAGTGAGCCCTCTTGCTGGTCAAACAGGTCGGTACCGACTGCCTCATAAGCAGACTGGAACTCTTTAAAGTCGCCGCCGAGGTTATCCTGCATGACCTTAACCAGTTCCTCGGTTTTACCGTCCGAGGCTTTAAACGCTGCGGTGAGCCGGTCAAGTTTTCCGCTTGAGGCTGCTTCCATCAGTACCGCCGCCGCCGAACTGGCCTCTTCGCCGAAAATGGTTTTCATGTACTCGCCGCGCTGGCTTGTCCCGAGGTTGTTTTTCTCAAAGCTGCGCTGCATTTCTTTCAGGATGGAGAATATCGGGCGCGTGTTCCCCTTGCTGTCGGACGTTTTGACGCCGAGCTCCTTAATGGCCTCAAACGCTTTTCCGGTGGGAGCCTGCAGGCGGCTGAGAATGGCGCGGCTACCCGTGCCCGCCATTGACCCGGTGATTTTGGCGTCGTGCAGCGCACCGACCATTGCGGCGGTTTGTTCGATGCTCACCCCGGCATTTTTTGCCACCGGCGCGGCATAGGTCAACGCGTCGCTCAGTCCGTCAAAATCGGCAGCGGTTTTGTTCATCGTCATCGAGAGAACGTCGCCAATGTGCGCAATCTTGTCGTTTGAAAGCTGAAATGCTGATTTCATCCCGGTCAGCAGCGCTGCGTTTTCCTCCATCGAGCGCCGGTTTGACAGTGCCATATTCAGTGTGACCGGCGTCGCCGCCTGAATAGCAGCAGCGTCACCGCCGCTTTTCGCAATGATGATTTGCGCGCTCGCTGCGTCATCTGCAGAGGCTGCAGTATTGTCGCCGAGCTGGCGAGCCTGTTTGCGTAACGCCTCCATTTCTGGCGATTGCTTATCGACCCCGAGCACAGCCTGCAGCTCGGAATTTTTCTGCGCAAAGTCATAACCGGGCATCAGCAATTTAACCCCGGCCATCGTTCCCGCTGTCGCAATACCGACCCCGGCAGCACCTGCTGCAGCCATGTTACCGGCAAGCTCCTTGCCTGATTTATATCGCTCTTTCACGCGGCTTAATTTCGCCTGCTGCGCACTGACGCGCGCCAGTGCCTCGCGCTGGCGGTTAAGCTGCGCAGTTGTTTCGCTGATGGACGTTTTAAGACGACGCTCATCGGCAGACAGGGTGCGGGTATTAATACCGGCCTGCATCAGCTCGGAGCGCTGACGCTGTACCGACGTTCTCAGGCTGTTGTATTTCGTCTGCAGCTCAGAAGCGGCACGCTTTGCCGCTTCGAGTGCCTGCGCCTGCGCGCGGGTCGGACTGGCGGTGTTTTTAAACTGCACAGCCAGCTCACCGGCTTCGCGCTTCGCCTTGTCAAGCGCCTGACCGGTTACGGCCAGTTGCGCGCTTGCCTTACGAAAACCGTCGATTTTCGACGCCTGACCGTTCAGGTCACGCAGCCCTTTTTGTGTGGTACGAATATCACCCGACAGGGTTTTACTCGCGGTCTGGATAGATTTAAGCGGTCGGGTCGCCTGGTCGACCGCTTTCAGCAATACCTCAAGCCTCAGGTTATTACTCATTGTGGTTTCCGCTACGCTGCAGCGCCTTTTCGCGCCATGTGATGAGCTCGGTCAGGCTCAGGGAATAGAGCTCTGATGGCGGCCAGTGGAATATCACTGCGATATCCGCCATCAGGTCATCGGTCGACAGGCCGGGCGGGAAATCTACTCCGCCGAAGCCGGTGACAAAAAACCAATCACCTTAGCGGCCAGCGACAGCATATCTGGCAGGTTCATTGCGGTAAGTTCCTGCGTGGTGAGTGCCGGGTAGGTCATTCGGGGCAGTACCTTAATCAGCGCATCGACCTCGGACTGCGCCACCGCCGCCAGACTGACGCCGCGCAGGGTGCCTGCGTTCGGTTCAATCAGGGTGACCTTTTCAATCGTCTGACCGGCGCGCTTAATCGGCTTGTCGAGAGTCACGATATTCGGGTTTACGGTGTCAATTTCATTGCCAGCCGTATCAACAAATTCAGGGGTTTTGCGTGGTGCTTTTGCCATGATTTTTTCTCTGCTCTGAATGGGGGTAATAACCGGCCAGCAGTGCTGACCGGTCAGGGAATTACAACAGCCCGATTGCGCGGCGGTGCTGTTCCAGACGGTCAATGCCGTTCACCTTCTCGACCATGTTGACGGTGTCGATTTCGATAATGTCGCTACCATCAATCGTGAGGCGGTAATAGGTGCAAACGGTCGACAGTTTGGTCGAGGTGTTTTCACCCTGCTTATTTTCGCCGCCGTCGATTTCTTTATGACGGCCACGCATGACCACCTCGACCGCAACGATTTCGCCAGTGTCGTCACGCTGGTAAGAGCCAGCAAAACGCAGCGGCACGGCATCAGCACCCGGCGCGGCATACTGCGCCCACAGCGCCACGTCAGGCAGGCCACCGACAGACCATTCGACGGTAAGTGCATCATCGTCGAGGCCGAGGTCAATCGCTGCTGCGCCATTCATACCGCCACCGCGATAGTTTTCGAGCTTGCGGGTCAGCTTCGGCAGCGTCACGGATTCAACAACGCCCATATAGCTAAGGCCGTCATTGAACATGTTCAGATATTTAAGTTTGCGGGGTAGTGCCATGTTGTTTCAGGCTCCTTAGCTGTTGACCGATTCGGCCAGATTCACCAGATATTTATCGGTGATGCGCTGGCGCAGGGTCAGGCTTTCCAGTGGGGGAACCGGTGTATAGTCGTAGTCGATATACAGTTTCCCGGCCTTGAGGGTTTCCTTGTCGTTCGATTCCTCATCGAACCAGCATTCACCGTCCACGATGTAGCCGTTAGATTTCAGCTCGCGGAATTTGGCGTTAATGCCGTCGACAATGTCACGGATGAGCGATGCGGTGATGGGCTTATCGACTGCCCACATGTGCGCCTCAGCCATTGTGTCGGCCAGCACCTGCGCGGTGCGGGTGTAGTTCTCAAACAGGAAAAGCGGGTCATCAGAGCAGGTGCGGTTCCCCCAAAAACGGAAACCATCCTTGCGCACCAGCGTGGTGACTCCGGCCTCGTTGAGCAGGTCAGCATCGGTGCCGGATGCCTGCAAATCCCAAAAGACTGAGGCGCTGATGCCGGTGACGCCTTGCACGCCAACGTTAGACAGCGTTTTGTGCCAGCCGATAGTCTGGTCGATGTAGGCACGCAGACCGAGTGCGCGGGCGGTGGCGTATGCCGTGGTGGTGGCGTTCGCAGTGGTATCCCATGCGAGGAAGTCAGGCCAGATGACCATCAGTTCGCGCTGGCTGAAATTCTCGCGATAGGCCATCGCCTCGGAAATGGTTTTACAGCCCCACGCGCTGACATAGCAAAATGCGCGCAGTTTGATAGCGGCTGACGCAAGTGCGACCGCCACCTCCTGCGTATCGAGACCCGGCACGCCGAGAATGCGCGGCTTAACGCCGGTAACCGCTTCGGCAGTCAACAGCGCTTTAATGCCGGTGTATTTTCCGTTCTCATCCGTGCCGCCGATGATGTTGGTAACGGTCTGCGCTTCTGCATCGTCTCCGGTACCTTCGGCAACGCGCACAACAATAGTGACAGGTTTAGCCTGGTCGGCGATGGCCTGCAGAGAGGCTGCCAGCGTGCCTTTTTTACCGGCTTTCGCAATGGCGCTCTGCACATTGGTAATCAGTACGGGCTCATTGAGGGGAAATAGCTTTTCATCTGCATCACTTGCCGTGCAGACCATGCCGATGATAGCGGTCGAAACAGTGGAAATGACGCGAGTGCCGTCGTTAATTTCAAGCACCTGTACGCCGTGGTGAAAATCACTCATCCGGTTAACTCCGTGGTTAAGGGGTGAGCGTATTTTCTGTTGTGCCGTAACGGTGGGCTATTTGTCGGCGTTGGGTAAGGGGTGATACAACAGCAGGGTAAAAAGAAAGCGGGTTTTAGCCCGCTTCTTTCATACCGGTGCGTCAGGCCAGTTGATTTTCGTGGCAGCGCTCAGATCCAGACGACGTAACGCAGTACGATAAGCTCGTAATTCTGCAAGCTCTGCCGCTTCCTCAGCAGTAATATCGCCATCCTTTTGTGCATCCTCCAGCCAGTCAATACGCGCTGTCGCATCAGCCATACGACTGTTACGTTCCGTTTCAGCGTCCGCCAGATAGTCGCGAATTTGCTGCAATTTACCGTCTTTATAAAACCAGCTTTCATCTGGAATTAATTCAGCCGGAACATCTGCAGGAGCTATTTCAACAACCGAAAGGTTGACCGGAAATATCCCCGTAGCATCCAGCTCGCAGACAGTAATGACGCCATCATCACGATACGAAATTTTAAACGTATCGGGTGAAAAACTATCAATAACCGAATACCAGTCGTTTCCGTTTTCATCACGTAAATACAGTGCTGTGGGTAATTCCTTATCGTCTGGTTCATATAATTTAAAATTTTTGAAATGTTTCATAATTGCACCACTGTAATCCATTTCCCGTTAACTAATTTCTGAATCGGCCGAGCATAAGCCTGGTCCGGGCTGTCAGGCATAGGCCATCGACTAGTATCACCGTCAAGAATTGCAGTTAACATATGACCAGACGGAGCCGTCAGAGAAGCTTTACCACCATTTCCTGACCCCGATACTAATACCTGAGCGCCCAGCCTGATATCCTGCACGTAACGCGCATCAGACTCTGCTTTTGTGTAAGCCTGACCCGCAGGTGTGTAACTGCCTTTGGGCTGGTAATTAGTGCTCAACCAGGCGTCAAGCCAACCACCCCAGTTCGTTCCATAAATGTTTCCATTAGCCGCAATTCTTACCCCGCCATTCGCAGCCTGCAATTCGCCGGTTGCTATGCAATTACCGTTAACTTTTAACGGTTTCAGGCTTTCAATGAGGCTGCTAATAAACCGCATAACAAGCGCTGAGTTCGCGTAGACATTCAGGATTCCATCGCCTTCCTGCTTGAATCCTGTATCACTGTCACCTAAAACTATTGAGTTACCGCCGAGGCCGTTCGCCGTTCCAACTCCCAGCGGGCCGTTTAACGTGCCTCCAGAGATTGGGAGTGCACCGACATCAGCCGCACTGGGCTTATTTTGTGTATTGTATTCGCGCGCCCACGGCGTCCATCCCCCGTTACTGTATTGGCTGCGTGACCAGATTCGTGAGCTGTTATATACATAATAAATCTGCGTAATACCGGCGCTTCTCAGCACAATGAGTGCCCCTGCATTATTCTCCGGGTAGTTTAGTGCTGAGCTTGCATTAACATTCATCCCCTGAAAGTACAGGCCAGCTGTTTTTAAATCATTCAGATTTTGACCATCGTCAATTCTGATAGCCTGCCCGTTAAAAATATCCTGCGAGGTGATGTAGATATCACCGGCAAGCGCCTTTTCGTTTACTTTTCGCACTGACGGCACACGTCCATTCGCATTATCATTCGCGGCTTTTACTGCCTTTGGGGTGGCGGCAAGCAACTCGGACTCACTGTCGGTAGCGCTGCTGAGTTTAACAATACCTTTCTGCGCCGTGGTCGCGTCCTGAGCCGTATATTTACCACTGGCAAGGTCATACGCCGCCTTAACCGCTTTCGGCGTTGCTGCGAGCGCCTCAGACGTGCTGTCGGTCGCGCTGCTGAGTTTAACGATACCTTTCTGCGCTGTGGTCGCGTCCTGAGCCGTATATTTACCACTGGCAAGGTCATACGCCGCCTTAACCGCCTTCGGCGTTGCAGCGAGCGCCTCAGACGTGCTGTCGGTGGCGTTGCTGAGTTGCACAAAACCTTTTTCTTTCAGCGTGGCGTCAGGATGCCTGCGGGACTGTTCATGCTCGGCGAGCTTATCGTCGACATAATCCTGCGTTGCCATCACCGTTGTTGCATCAATGGACAACGCCACCGAGTCGACGCTGCTGACAATAATCACCATGCGACAGGTCTGAGCACGCCCCGAGCCCTCGGCCAGCTTCGGCTTGTAACTTTCGGCCATATTGGCAACGGCAATCAGCGTGCCTGCATCATCATACAGACCCAGCTCGCGCATCCAGAAGCCTCCCTCATCAGGAGGGATGACCAGCTCTGCCACGATGTAGTTTTTATTTTTATTGTCCTTGCTGACTTTATTCAGCGCATGACGCCAGACCTCATTAATGAGCTTCGTCTGACCGGCGTCTGGCTCCGGCAGCGTGCCGCCACCATCACCGACAGCCATCGCTGTAAGGTTCACTTTTTTACCACCCGGCACAGTTGCTGCCGCCAGTTTCTCAGCACCGGCAGTGGTAATAATTGTTTTAAATTTTTTGCTCATTATTCCTCACTCATCCGGGTAAACCGTAATAATGTCGCCGTCATATGCCACACCGCCGGTGTACATATAGCCCGCTATGTCCTGGATAATATTCAGACCAATCAGGTAACGACTGGCGGGTTTTGCATCCGCAATTAACCGTTCCATTTCTAAATACATTTCTTCGGTGATGCCGCTTTCGAGTACACCGATATCAAGACGAAAAGTGCCCGCCGGGTCGTCATTTTCCCACCACTCAGTAACGTTAATGACGTAACCGAGCGGCTCAACCACACGCCGGACTGCGCCTATCGTCCCTTTGTGGCAGTGGATGTAATACGCACTGCGAATAACGTCACGCTTGGTTTCTTCCGGCCAGTTCTCATCCCAGCGGTCAACGGAAAACGCCCACGCCAGCCACGGCAAAAGGTTTGCAGGACAGGTGTCAGGGCTCCACAGACGGCGTAACGGAACAGGTGTATTTTCAATATCGGCGCAGGCTCGGGCAGCAGCCACCTCAAGAGGCGATGAGCCTGCAGGTAACAGACGCGCATCACTCATCAGAGCCACCAATCACTATCCGATAGTCGGTGCAAAAGGAGGCCTGTGTTTTATCAAGCACAATGTCAGCCACTGGCGCCGTAAGTTCGACACGCTGCACCCCCTCAACATGTAACGCGGCATAGATGGCCGACAGGCGAATATCCCGCCCTAACCGGTGTTGAGCGCTGGCATAGGCTTTGAGCCTCGCCTCAGCCGCTGCGCGAATCGGTTCACTTTCCGGCCCCGGATAAGTGAAAATCGTTGCGCGTATCTGGTAATCAACAATCAGAGCCGACTGCACCGTTACACGGTCAGCAACCGGCCTCACGTCCTCCCCATTAAGCGCATTGCGCACAATGCTCAGTAGCTCATCAGATGCCGCGCCGTTGTTCTCGCGCGAGAGCACAGATATCGTGACGCAGGCGGGGGAAGGGCTGATAACCGAAATATCAGCGACACGCCCGTCAGCACTACGGCCATGAAATTCATAGGCACCCGTAGAGCCCGCCACGCTCATTCCTTCGAAAGCCTGCTGTATACGCAGACGATAATCGGCGTCGAGTTCCATTTCTGCCGGGGTGGGTGGAATGGTGGTGTCATCAGCAGGTGTGACGACAAGGCGCTCAACATTGAAATTCGCCCCGATATTATCGAGGTCACTGTCTATGGCATAAGCCAGCATGACTGCGCGAGCAGCCTCATTGACACGCTGACGCCAGATAACCTCACGGTAGGCGTTTTCCTGCAGCAGCTTAACAACCGGCTCAGACTCAAGCGCGAGCGTCCGGGCTACGGCTTCCTGCTGGTCTTCTGGATAGAGCGAAATCAGCGTTACAATGCGCTCCGCAAGGATAGTTTCATAGTCCAGTTCCTCAACCACATCGGGAACAGGTAGCAGGCTCAGGTCAACAGTTGCCATAGTGATTTAACTCAGTGAAACAGTGGTTGAAACTGACGCACCGGTATCGGTACGCATCCCGGTAATATCGACATACATTTCGCCAGCGTCGCCGGTCTCAAAGCTGATGGATGTAAGCCTGATGCGTGGCTCCCACTTCTGGATCGCGGCATAGCACGCCACCATGATTTGCAGCCTTAGCGCCGGGGTTTGCGGCATATCAATCAACGCAGACAGGAGCGAGCCATATTCACGACGCATAACCCGCGAGCCGACCGGCGTCAGCAGAATGTCGCGCATGCTCTGGCCGATATGCTCACTGTCACTGATAGCGAGGCCGGTATTTCGGTTCATCCCCATATAGCGAGCTGTCATCTGATGCCCTCCGTCCAGCTCCCGCCCCGTTGCACGCCGCCGTGACCGTGGTCATCAACCTGCACACCGTTTGATTTCAACGTGCCATCGGTATGTTCGATGTTTCCACGCATGGTGCCGCCTTTCTGCACCTCAAGCGTCGCCGTCGTCAGTTTGTTGGTGCAGACCACCTCCGGGGTGTCGAGGGTGATACGCTCTGCCGCTTTGACCAGCACCACCGGCACGGTGGCGGTGATGGACTCCGATGCCGTCACATCGGCAGTCTTGATGCCGCTGACCGTCAGTGCGCCGCTTTCCGGCTCATACTCAATAACCGCGCCATCAGGGAACACCACATGCCACGCATCCGCTGAGGCTGACGGGGCGGGGTTATCGTCGGAAAAAATCCCCGGCAGCACGAAAGCGGTATCAAGCTCACCACCAATCGCCAGCAGCAGTACCTGCTCACCGACCGAGGGAGCCCACCATGTACGCGAACGACCGGCGCGGGTAGTCAGCCAGTTCAGCCATGTAGTCTGGATCCCGCCGCTTTGTACGCGGCACAGCCCTTGCACAGTATCGACCTCAGTCACCACACCTGAGCGGATGAGGTTGCGAATTGCGCGCGCGAGTTCCTGTAGAGTGGATAACGTATTCATAGTGCAAGAATGCCTCTGGTCTGGAGCCGCGCCAATTCGCGCGGCTCCGGTGATGGCTCACACAATATTTATTTGCCGAGGTGACTGAGAATGACGTCTTCAATCATCTGCTCATCGTCGCGAGTGAAACCGAGTAGCGGGCGCGCCTCGTACTGCACCTCCCGGCTGTTGCGGTTTGGCCGGTCTTTGAGGCCATACTGATGCACCCGCGCCATGCGCTGCACTTTGCCGGTAAATTCCACCACCGCCGCACTGTCGCTGCCTTTGGCTTTCATAAAGCGGTTAGTGCGCAGTCTGGCGAACATCTCGCGTTTAATGCGGCCTTTTTTGCTCCGCACCGGCTGGCGCTTTCGCGCCGCATACGGGGTGCCGTCGGGTGCCTGCTGCCGCTTAATGCGTTGTTGCTGACTGGCGCGCAGCTTTTTCGCAATCTCAGCCGCCATTTGACGACGCGCCGCCGGTGACAGGCTGGCAATCAGACCGGCAAGACGTTCCTGCAACGCGGTTAACTCACTCATCCCACTTACTCACCAGTTCGCCGTTAACGTACAGCTCGACCGGGCGCGTCACCGGCTCAGGCAGCGGCGGCTCAGGGGCATAGCTGACATGCAGCGCGCCGTCGACCTCTCTGACGAGCGTGCGCTCAGTGAGTCTCAGGCTGATACTGATATCGAGCGAATCGTCGTTATTGATATCAATCATCCAGGTGAATCCTTTTTCCCGCCCGTCGTCGGTGGTCATAATGTCCGGCTGATGTTCACGCAGCCACGCCTGCACCGGGACGAATATCAAATCGAGGTCGCCGGTGAAGTCAGTCACCACCACGTTAAGCACGTACACCTTTTCAAACGACAGCGAGCTCGCCAGTCGGGAATCGGTATGGCCGTTGTCGGCAAACAGGCGCAGCATATCGGGGTTATTTCGGAGCTGCGGCACTGCGTTAATCAGCGCTTTGCGCAGGCTTTTGTGCTTCTGCATCGAGTTCATCCTGACAGTGTTTGACGGTTTTGACCTGCAGCGCACAGGCAGTCAGCGCGCCCTCAAGACGGCGAATATCCGCGCTCAGGTCACCATTTGTTTTCGGGTCACTTCCCGGCATCGGGCAAAGGCTCACCTTCGGGCATCCGTTGACCACAATCACCGGCGCTGGCGCAGGCGGGGCGGGTGTGCAGCCGACGCACAACATCAGGCAGAGCAGCGTTATACCAGCGGCGAAAGGCTTCATTTTCATTAAGTAACCTCGTTATCGTCTGCTCACGGCGGCTGGCTTCTGCGCTTGCCTTTGCGAGCTGTTCGCGCAGTGCCACCTGCGCGGATTCATTACGTCGGGCGAGCTGACCGGCAACACTGAGCTGATTTTTCAGCATGCCAATCGTCGTCTTTTGCTCGCTCGCGACACGGTTTGCCGTCTCAAAGGAGCGGGATAAATTGCCGTTCTCATGACGCAACCACAGCAGCCCGAGCACGGCCAGCACAAGCAGCGTTATCAGGACTTTCATGCCACCACCCCGCCAGCCGTGCGCCAGACAGTGACCAGTTTTTCGAGGCTATGCTCGCGCTGGCCGTAACCGGCACCCGGTAATGACGCCCAGATATTGCGACAACGGGAAACAGCACGCTCAATACGCCCCGCCCGGATATCATCAATAGCGCCACGCTCCCGGATTAACTGGATCGCGAGCTTGTCCTGCGACAGTGGGCTGAAATCAGGCAGTGAGAGCTGTTTTTTATAGTGCGGCCAGAACAGATAAAGCTGCTGGTAACGCCCCGATGCCGTGGATTTCTCGCCACGGCGATTAAACACTTTCGGTGGTCGGCCATGTGCGAAAGGGTGGTCGCTGTAATCGGTGAAAATCTCTGGCTTACCATCAAGGCCGGTGACAATGACGTCATAGCCACGGTTTTTCGTCAGCGGATGGTTCGCTGTTCCTTCGGAATACGCCAGCATGTCCAGAAAGGCGGCGATATTCTGGTGAGTATTAATGACCGGCATCGTCTTCCCCTTTCTGTGACTTAAAGCGGCGCTGTATGGCGATTTCCACCACCTGATAACCGGCAATGCCGAGCATGGATCCAATCCCGCACACGGCAGGCAGTGACATATCAGGAAACTGCACCAGAACAACACCGGCGACCATCGAAACGAAACCGCCGAGCAGCATGCGTCCGACAAACAGGCGCGGGGTGATGGGCTCACCACCTGCCAGCACTTTCCCGACAACAATCATCACGCCAATCACAAACAGTGACAGGACGCCTTTTTCCCCTTCTGTCATGGTTTACTCCCAAAGATTGATAGTGTTAGTTACTGGTGAAGACGGCACGTCGGGCAGGTCAATCTCCGTACCATGCGGCAGAATGACACCCAGCTCAGACAGACCCGGATTGGCCTGCAGCACCCCCTCGACCACACCCTCAGTGCGTCCGTAATGCCGGGCGCAAATCGCATCGAGGGTGTCTCCCTGCATTGCCCGGACTTTCATCAGAGCTGACCCACAATGCAACGCGGCTTGTCCTGCAGGCGCGCAACCGACCAGCGCATATCCCGCCACAGGTCATCAATGGTGGTTTCCACACTGTCGGCTTTTTTGTCACCCTTGCCGGTGGCCTCAACGCCGCGATAGCGCTCATACAGGGTGGCGGTTGCCATCGCCGTCACGGCGCTCAGGTAGTGGAAAACACGCACATTCTCGCCGTCGATTTCCTCGGCAGGCACGTCGGCCAGTTGCTTAAACCCGGCGGCAGTCTGGCGCAGCCGGTAGTCGTAAAGCTCCGCATTGGTCTCTGCCATGCCGGTCTTGATGGCATTGCGCAGGCGCGCATCGGAAACCGTCTGCTCAAGGCGCATCAGTTCGCGCACGCGCTTCGGATCCACATCAGGGAAAAAGAACGTGTTTTTAATCACTGCACCGCCCGTCTCCGGTGCGGGAATCACCACGCCCGGTACGTCCTGCGGTTCGTCGGGCTGGTTCAGAATCACTGTCGTCATGACAACCTCATCAGGTTGGGCGGTGGACGCCGGTCGCCGTCAGGTCTTTGCCTGCTTTGACCGGCGTGCCGCCCGGCTCGGGGAGCGTTTAGTTAACCGGCGGTTTTTGCCGCCTTTGGTGGACGCCCGCGCTTTGCTGCCGGTCTGGCGGCAGGTTGGCGCGTGCGCGGTTTAGTCGTTTTACGGGGTGCGGCCTCTGGCTTTGGCTTCAATGCCCGTTCCAGTCGCTCAATCTCCTTGCGCACACCGGCATTGCGGTCGAGCTGCATCGCGCGCTGAAACTGCGCCAGCGCCTCGGCATTCATACCGGCATCACGCAGGGTCAGGCCTGTCACCTTATGCAGACGGGCGCGCACCATATCGGGAACGTCAGCACCATCGGTCAGGTCGATAGTGGTCTGCAGCCAGGAAAGGTCGACAGACTCACCGGCATCGCGCAGACGCTGCGCGGCAAGCGCCACTTCCTCAACCAGCATGTAAGGTGTTGTGCGGCGATGGTCAGAGGTGAGGCCGTATTTCAGCGCGTAGGGGGCAATTTCCAGCGCGCCAGCGATATCACCAGCATCGAGACGCCACAGCATGACGGTCATGACAATGTCATCCTGCGCACCACGACCATCAGCCAGCACACCAGCGACCCACGGCGCATAGAACGGCAGCAGCTCGCGCTTTTTCTCGGCTTTACGTTCGTTTGAACGGATGTTTTTTAACGTGCGGCGGTCATCGGCCAGCTTAACCAGCATCTGCTCATAGGCGGTTGCATGGCGCAGCGGGGCTTGCTCCCGCTGCGCGGCTTGAGAGGCCGAGACCCGCATCATGTGACGCTGTGCGGGGCTCGTCATGGTTTAGGCTCCGCTTTCCGGTGCTGCAGGTGCGGTGAAATCGCCCAGGGTGATGTTTTCCAGCAGGCACCCGGCGGCATACGCCTCGACCACGTAGTCGATATTCATCGACTCGTAGTTTTCAACGCGGTCTTTTTTCGGGTTTTCATCAATGCTGCGGCGGTGGCTCTCATCCATGAAATAGATAGAGAGGTTTTCCAGCGTGGTCACTAACACGGCATTCGCCGGGAAGTACGGCACGCGCACAGCGGGCAGGTTGCCGATTCGCTTCTGGCTGATGATGATATCTACCGCGAGCGCCTCGCTGTTTTCCTGCGGCTTGTTCACCAGCGGGAAATATTTGTCGGCCAGCAGCTTACGGCCAACGATGGCAACGAGTTTCGGGTCATCCTGATAAACCTCGTCAATCAGGTTGTTGGTCGCATCCATCACCAGCGCGTCGAGGTTCTCATAGTCGCCATTTCGACCGACGCGAATCACTGCTGAAACGACCTTACCGTCAGCGTCAGTGATGTTGCTCATCACGCGCGTCGGGGCTTCATTGCGGTATTTCTGCAGCCAGCCGACGGCCACATCCTGCAGCATCGGATTTTTGGTGCGGTCAGAGGTGGCGGCGCGGGCGGTACCGTTAAAACCGGCCATGATGAAATCGAGCGCCTGACGCTTGACAATGGCGTCGCGGATGCGGCGCTGGAAGTCCTGAAAACGCGCCCACAGGTCGAGGGTTTTATATTTCAGATGGAAGTCAAAATTAATCTGGTCGCACTCGTACTTGTTGGACTCAAGCGCGGTGAAGTCTGCGGTCTTACGCTCATCATCGCCTGAGGTGTCGGTCGTGCTGGCGATAGTACCGGTCACACCGACGCCGATTTTCTCCCCCTTCATTTCTGCGACCGGCAGGATATTAATCGTCTGCAGAAACGCGGATGATTCCTGCACTTTGTTCATCAGCGTTTGCGTGACGGACGGCTCGACGGTGAATTTTTTACTGACGTCATCAGTGCTGATGCCGTTCAGCTCAGCGACGCGGGTCAGATAGGCATTGAACTTAAAACGGGTTTCCGGGCGCATAGTATTTCCTGTTTGAATTTATCGGTTAGTCACTGCATCGGGCGGGGTTGCCGCCCGGTTTCGGGTCTGCGGTTTATCAGCAGTCGGTCAGCAGCTCATCGCCACCACCGCCGCTGGCTTTCGTGCGTCGCGGCTGGCTGAAACTTTCGGTTTTATCGAGGGTGGTTTTCAGGGCGGAAAATGCCTGGCTGGTTTCTTCAACCTTGCCGGTCAGTTCCTGTTTGAAGGTGGCAAGCGCGGTTTCCATATCGGAAATACGCTTATCCTGCGCAGTGAGGTTGGTCTGCACATGCTCGCTGACGGCGGTCACCGCTTCATGCACATCATTCATGCGCGCATCGTCGCTGACCTGTTTACGGCTGAAAATGGCTTTCACCTTGTCAGTCAGGGCGGTAAATACCGTTTCCGGCTGGTCTTCAAACTCAAGCTCCGCAAGCGTTGCCGCTGAAATCAGGTTTTCAGGATTAGCTTTAAAGCGGTTAAGCGGGTTGTGTTTTGCATTGCGACAGAATTCGAGGTATTCGGTGCCGAGGCTTGCCGGGTCATCGGTCACAGCCAGACCAACGAGATAGCATTTGCCGCTGTTGCTGAAATTCGGCGCAATTTCCATTGAGGTATAAACCTTCTGGAGTGCCTTATTCATTGCGACTAAATCGTCGGATGGGCTGATTTTTGCGAACAGTGCCAGCTTTCCGTTAAGCGCGGAGTCATCTTCGATTTTCTCCGCTTTCAGTTCGACCACATCGCCATAGCGTTTGAACGGGCTATCAGGAAACACGCTTTTGATGTGCTCAAGATTGATGCGGCAACCGTAGACGCGCGGGTCAAACGTGTCGGCCATTTCCTGAATATCACTGGCGCTGATAATGCGCCCGTCGCAGGTATCACCCTCGACGCCGATGCGAAAGAATTTTGAGACTTTTTTTGCCATTGTGAGGAGTCCTGAGGTTAGGGTTACTGGTCAACGCCAGTTTCCAGACTCAGGGCACACCAGACCACTAACGACGGCTGGACAATCGCCCACACAACAGCACCTTAGCGAATCACTGACGGCCATTAAGTAGCCTTGCCCTGAATCCACTACGGCGAGGCATCAATGACCATTTCCACCGATACAACCTTGTTGCATGACCCGCGACGACAGGCATCGCTGCTTTACTGGCAGGGCTTTTCCGTGCCACAGATTGCCGAAATGCTGCAGGTCAAGCGCCCGACCGTGCAGAGCTGGAAGCAGCGCGACGGCTGGGACGGCATCGCACCGATTTCCCGCGTTGAAAGCAGCCTTGAGGCCAGGCTGATTCAGCTCATCGCCAAGCCGCAAAAGACAGGCGGCGATTTCAAAGAGATTGACCTGCTCGGGCGGCAGATTGAGCGGCTGGCACGCGTCAACCGCTACAGCCAGACCGGCAACGAGGCCGACCTTAACCCCAACGTCGCCAACCGCAACAAAGGGGAGCGCAAAAAGCCGAAAAAGAATTTTTTCAGCGACGAGGCTATCGCAAAACTTGAAGAAATTTTCTTCGACCAGTCTTTCGAGTACCAGTTGCAGTGGTATCGCGCAGGGTTGGAGCACCGTATTCGCAATATTCTCAAATCCCGCCAGATTGGCGCGACATTTTACTTTGCGCGTGAGGCGCTGCTACGTGCGCTCAAGACCGGCCACAATCAGATATTTTTATCAGCCAGTAAAACGCAGGCTTACGTGTTCCGCGAATACATCATTCAGTTTGCGCGACTGGTCGACGTCGACCTGACCGGTGACCCCATTGTGCTCGGTAATAACGGCGCAAAGCTGATTTATCTCGGCACCAATTCCAACACCGCGCAGAGCCACAACGGCGACCTGTTGGTCGATGAAATATTCTGGATCCCGAACTTTCAGAAACTGCGCAAAGTCGCCTCTGGCATGGCTTCGCAGAAGCACCTGCGCTCAACCTACTTTTCGACCCCCTCAACACTGGCGCACGGGGCTTACCCCTTCTGGTCGGGTGAGCTGTTCAACAAGGGGCGCGCCAGTGCCGCTGACCGCATCGAAATCGACATCAGTCACCGCGCGCTCGCCGGTGGTCAGCTCTGCGACGATGGTCAGTGGCGGCAGATTGTCACCATTGAGGACGCCCTTGCCGGGGGCTGCACCCTGTTCGACCTCGACCAGCTCAAACGCGAAAACAGTGATGATGATTTTAAAAACCTGTTTATGTGCGAGTTTGTCGACGATAAGGCATCGGTATTCCCGTTCGAGGAGCTGCAGCGCTGCATGGTCGATGTGATGGAAGAATGGGAGGACTTTGCCCCGTTCGCCGACCATCCTTTCGGCTCTCGCCCGGTCTGGATTGGCTACGACCCGTCGCACACTGGCGACAGTGCCGGGTGCGTCGTGCTCGCGCCGCCGGTGGTCTCGGGTGGCAAGTTCCGCATGCTGGAGCGCCACCAGTGGAAGGGCATGGACTTTGCCGCACAGGCAGAGGGCATCCGAGGGCTTACCGAAAAATACAACGTCGAATACATCGGTATTGACGCAACCGGCCTCGGTCTCGGCGTGTTCCAGTTGGTGCGCTCATTCTACCCGGCGGCACGCGGCATCCGTTACACACCTGAGATGAAAACCGCGATGGTGCTCAAGGCGAAAGACACCATTCGCCGTGGTTGTCTGGAGTACGACGCCGGGGCAACCGACGTCACGCAGTCGTTTATGTCGATTCGCAAAACCATGACCAGCAGCGGGCGCAGCGCCACCTATGAGGCCAGCCGCACTGAGGAAGCCAGTCACGCCGATATCGCATGGGCGACCATGCACGCCCTGTTAAACGAACCGCTTTCTGCCGGTAGCGGCATGCAGCCTAAATCAATTCTGGAGTTTAATTAATGAAAAATAACGTTTTCTCACAAAGCCAGATTCAGGCAATGGCCGATATTCTGCACAATGACAGCTTTGACTATCAGGCAACATGGCTGCGGGTTGGAAAACTCAATATCGATCGCAGCATCACCAAATCGCGCCAGATTGGCGCAACACATCTCTTTAGTCGTGAGACGCTGCTCAATGCGCTGACAACAGGCGATAATCAGGTCTGGTTTGCTCACACCATTGAGCATGCACGCGTGGCGCTGATGTACATGAGTAACTTTTCGGCGCGCGTCGGCGCCCGTCTGTCGAGCAACGGCTACAGCCTGCAGCTCGACGGCGGTGCGGTTATCAGTTTTGTCGGCGAGGAGTCCCATTGCGCCGCGCTGGCGGGTAATGTCTACCTTGATGAGTTTGGATGGTTCAATAACCCGTTAAGGGCGGCAAAAATCGCGGTGGCTATCGCCTGCCATAAGCGCCACAGCCTGACGATGTTCACCTCGCCCTCTGATAATCATGACGCTTTCCGGGTATGGAACGGCACTACCCGCAGGCACCGACCGTCACCGCTCATCAATACTGGCGACAGCGTATTTTGTACAGATGGTGTCTGGCGTCAGTCGGTCACACTGGATACAGCATGCCAGCGCGGATGCAATCTCTTTGCACCTGAGGATATTAAACGCGAATACAGCGACGATGATTATCGTATGCTGTTTGGCTGCGACTGGTCTTTAGCGGTTGCAGCGGGTGAGGTGAAAGCATGAGCAAGCGCAAGCCACGTAAAGCAGCAGCCATGACTGCCAGCGCCCCGCAAAAAATGGAAGCGTTCACTTTCGGTGAGCCAGTGCCGGTGCTCGACAAGCGCGATATTCTGGATTACGTCGAATGCATCAGTAACGGCAAATGGTATGAGCCGCCGGTCAGCTTCTCCGGTCTGGCAAAGAGCCTGCGCTCTGCCGTGCATCACAGCTCACCGATTTACGTTAAGCGCAACGTACTCGCGAGCACTTACATTCCGCACCCGCTACTGTCCCGTCAGGATTTCAGCCGTTTTGCGCTCGACTATCTGGTATTCGGCAACGCCTTTCTTGAGCAGCGCCACAGCGTCACCGGCCAGTTAATCAAGCTACTGACCTCACCGGCCAAATACACCCGCCGTGGGGTTGATGATTCGATTTTCTGGTTTGTGGAAAACTTCACGCTGCCGCATGAATTCGCGCCTGACACCGTGTTTCACCTGCTGGAGCCTGACATTAATCAGGAGATTTACGGCCTGCCGGAATATCTCAGCGCGCTTAATTCTGCCTGGCTGAATGAATCCGCGACGCTGTTCCGTCGCAAGTATTACCAGAACGGCGCGCACGCGGGTTACATCATGTATGTGACCGACCCGGCGCAGAGCGCGACCGACGTCGAATCGCTACGCGAGGCGATGCGCAACTCGAAAGGACTCGGCAACTTTAAGAACCTGTTTTTCTACGCCCCCGGTGGAAAACCGGACGGCATCAAAATCGTGCCACTGAGCGAGGTCGCCACAAAGGATGACTTTTTCAATATCAAGAAAGCCAGCGCCGCTGACCTGATGGACGCGCACCGCGTGCCGTTCCAGCTTATGGGCGGTAAGCCCGAGAATATCGGCTCACTCGGTGATGTTGAGAAGGTGGCAAAGGTATTTGTGCGCAACGAGCTGTCGCCTCTACAGGACAGGTTCAGGGAGGTAAACGACTGGCTCGGCATGGAGGTAATCAGGTTCAAAGAGTACACCCTCGACAACCCGGAATAACCCCCCTCAAGCCGCCAGCATGGCGGCTTTTTTCACACCCCGCCACCATCACGCCTCAGACGCGCCACACGCGCACGAACACACACGACCACCAACGAAGCGACAGCAACCACGATAGCGCCATTACGAGGCGCTCAGACGATAATTTTTATCATTACGCACCACCTCTGGCGCGCAATGCTTTCCCCGCCACGCCTGCCCGCTTTATGGGTCGGTTTTAATGCAGTTGAATGACCACTCTGGATCCGCACCAGCTCTGGCGTAGGCTAACAAAGTTTGACTAAAAAACCGAATGCAAAACCATGCACTACAATGCATGGTTTTCATACAATTATATTAATTTCCCATTATCAGTCGCTACATAGCTCACATTGAGTGATCGATCTTCAGGGTTAAAGTATCTTCCAACGATCAAATCAGTGTTGTCATACTGAGGATTAATTTCTGATGTTGCATAAATCAACTGAAAATCATACTCATATGTTTCTGCTTCTTGAACTATGATTTTCTGCAAATTGTGGCTACGCTCTTTCTCCATACCACCATCATCAATCCCGTCCAGCATTAAGAAACGAGGTAATCTCATGTAAGGTTTTTCAAGGCTTGCAGTAAGAAGCGCTAGATGGAAAATATGCCTTAGCACTACAGCCGAACTCTCTGAGAAATTTTTAGAACCGTTCACATACACTTCATTATCAACAAAACTAAAATTAATTTGCTTAGGGTCAATAAATTCAGTTTGTAAAGGAAGGTCTAGTTTTAAAAGCCTCGTCATAATAGACTCAACAGTCTGAGAAATATCTTTCTTCCTGCTTTCCTCCTTGCTTTGCAAAGATTCTATGAGAGCCTCCAATCGCTCTTTCTCTGATTGCAAGTCATCGCGATTTTTTTGTAACTCAGAAATTACATCACTCAGCTTCTGCGATTCATACGCTTGATTAATTTCCTCTTCAATCCTACCAAGCGCCTTAGTCAGCGCTTCAAACTCTATTTCGTAGGCATTTTCCCATACTGTTGAAACAGCTTCATATTCTCGAATAAGAGCCTGAACATTTTTCTTTAGAATTGGTGCCTGGAGCTTCAACTCTTTTAACTTTTCAATATTATGTTCGAGCAAGTACCTTGACTCTTTCAACTGTACAGAAATTTCATTTTTCATTCTCAATAACTGCGGGGCTTCACTTCCTTCAGATGTCTGGCTTTTACACAGCGAGCACTCCGCCTCAGAGGAGCTATGAAGCTCACTCAAGCAGCTTGGACAAAATTGAAACTGTACATTGCTGAAATATTCTCTAGCTATACCCGACTCATTTAGCGCTTGGAACCTTGCCTCTAATTCATTAATAAACATCTCTGAATCAGCCACCTCCATCTCCAATACATTAATGTGGTCGGTGTTTTTAACTTCCTTCTCTTTCGCTTTATTCAACCGTTTACGAAGATTATCTGTTTTTTCTCTATCAGATTTTTTATTATTCCCTTCAGATACTGCACGGCCTTTTAGATTATTTAACTTGTTATAAATATCATTTTTCTCTTGTTCTAAATCAGCTATCCTTTGTTCAATGAAATGAATATTTTCTGATTGCCCAGAACGACCTAATACTGTAAATATACTTCTTAACTCTGTGACTTTAGTCGATAGTTCAGAATCTACCTGCTTGAGTCTGATTAGCGAACTATAAAGAACATCATCAAATATACCGCATAAATAATCCCCAACTGTTTCCCGTGTTAGAGCTTTATCAAAATTATCGTTCCTGAATATAGGGCTATGAACCGAAGGTTGATCCGCGTAAAGTACACGAAGTATTTGATGCATAGTTAAAATTGACGCACCTTCTCCCTGTGCCAAAGGCATATCCAAGGCATGCAAAATTACCTGGGAAAAACTCAATGATTTCTCTGAACGCTTGAAAGGATATAATTCCCACTGGCTAGGCGAGGATTGTAATGCTTCATCCATCCCCCCCCAAAAAATACTCAATGGCCGCATGGATTCCTTACTAATTTCCCTTCTGAAACATGCAGGCCTATCATTCAAAAGAACTTCAACCAGGGTAAAAGTGCATAGTAGGGCTTGTGGTTTCCACCTAATGTTTTCTGCACCAATAGAAAAAGCAAGCAGATCCATAATAGTCGTTTTGCCAGAACTATTACGTCCTCTGATGACATTTACACCCTTGTGAAAGTCGCAACTAAATGCTTCTCGTCCATTTTGAAATACTTTTAGCTTACTTACAAAAAAAGATGGATTAAGAAAAGTCATATCTAAACTCCATTAAATTCGTTCTATCTTTAAGTCCATCCTTCCCTGTCAGATGGAATTGCGACAATTGTCTTATGATAAAAGTATAAATTTCTTCTTTTGCATTGAGAAAATCGCGCATGGATAACAACAAGCCATCAGGTATAGATTTATTCGTTCGCTTGATAATGTCTCTTTCTAGAGGCGTTATCTCAATCAATCCAGTAGCGGCCAAACATCTAATTGCTGCCATTTGAATTTCGTGCATATCTCGAAATGTTGATCTAATGTTAATAGGGTTTCTATAATCATTAGAATATTTCTTGGACTCTTTCTTTATTTCATTGTAATTATGAGGCATCCTAATCTCGGAAACTAAAGCAGGAAATATAAGATAAAAATCTAAAATCCTTGCCTTGTCTACCTCAATTTCATTTACGTGATCTATTAACGCAATCATTCTAAAAAGACAATGATACGCATCATATGCCGGATGATAAATTAACATTTATCCCACCTTATATGACAATTACCACCGAGAAAAAACAATAACCCCAAAAGATCTTTTGCAGTCAACTCCAATAGGTTTTCACCTAAAGACATATATAGATCATCAATAATCGAGCTTATTTTTTCATCAACAATTATTCTTGGGCTCTCGGCTTCTATTAGTGGTGTTACTTTCATTATAAAATCATAATGGATCTGATCTAAAATTATTACAAATATCCGTTGGGCTGTTCTCGAGGTTTGGCGACGCATTATCGCTTTCGTAGCCTTTTCCTTCATCTGCTTCGCCACAAATAACAAATCTTTTCTATTGCTTTCAATTAGCTTTGCATCCAGCCCCCGAACATCGATTTCAGGTTGAAGAGACATATAATGCTCAAGTTCAGCACAAAATGCTGAATTGGAGTCACCAGAGTCCCCTCTCTTCAAACGCTCATAGAGATCCTGTATCTCGCGATTAGTTCCCTTTGCAGCGTACTGATGGATTATCTGATTGGTCTGATTACCCGCAATAATGCTGCCATTGGCTACGGAATTGCCCGACTGTTCGATAGACACACGAATCCCTCTTAATGCGAACGATCCTGGTTACCACCGACAATGCTTCCGTTTGTAACACTGTTACCAGACTGAGTCACTGTCTTATTATTCGAATTTTTCGTGGTATCGCCAACTTGCTTACGCGACGAATACACAATTCGAATAGACCAACCAGCGCCAAGCCCAACGAAAAAAGTGATGATATGTGTAATCCAGTCCATTCTGATATCCTTAATGTAGATTTTATGTACGCATATTAAATTGAATACGCCTTGTCTACAACTCATGAATATCAACTACATATGAAGGATATACTGCATACTATTTATCTAGCACAAAAAATCAAAGAAGCTAGTCAAATCCATGACTGCTATCTGCGTTATCATTCACATGTGATGCAGAAAAAAACACAGAAAACCCTTTGTTTTTTAAGATATTTCCTTTCGCAATCTCCGCAATTAACCCCAACGCAATTTCACGGTCCCTTTCCTGACAGGCCCCCTCAGCAGTAAGACGCGCAATCATCTCGACCCGCTCAATCATAACGTGCTCGCTCAGCTCTCTATCCACATAACCTCCAACACGAGATACTGTACAAACATACAGTATCACGTATTGATAAAAATGGAAGAAAAAAATCAAGATTTAATAATACGTATGTGCATGATAGGAAAAACTATTAATGTCAATTTTTCACTACTGATTCGGCCAAAAATGCAACGCGATTGAGGATTTTTCTTGCTTGAGAGCAATATGATGGCGCAGCAGAAAATAGCTCACCTTTGGACGTTCCCCTCAGCCATTTACCGTCAAAACAACTTTTACCGCCAGACATCAGGTGCAGGGCTTCGCCCCGGCTGATAGTGATGCCGGTTGTCAGATGTATCTCGTCGATAATTTTCGCTACAACTGCGTTTTGCTCATTCGTTCCGTGAATGAATTTTCGCCGCATTTGTGGCTTTTGCTTCCTGAGTCGGTTTGTCAGCTCTCGTCTTTCACGTCGCCTCAGTGGTTTTGATAAATCGAGTTCCGGTGGATCGCTTTCGCTTCCCGTACAGTTATTGACAGAACTCCGAGAGGGCGCAGGAGCGCCCTTAACGTCAACGGCCAAATCAACGGCACGCTTCGGCACAATTTTCCACTGCGTTAACCGGGTTAAAATCGGAGTGCCAGCCCCAACAGCGGAATCGTACACGCCACGGATGCAGACGGTTTCCTCACCATACTGGTTAAACTCGGCGCGCGGTTCATACAGCGTGCGCACCTGCAAATCATCACGACGGACAAACGGACCACCCTGCGCATTGACATACCCAGCCCAATCACCGGCATCAGCGGCGTCATGAACGGCGGCAAACTCAATACTCAAGCCGTGCGCGGTCTCGGTATCAGCGAGACGACGCAACTCACGGTAGACCGTCACAGGCGCACCGCCGATAAACTGAAATTGCCGGATGTGCCAGCGCGCCGCCCATGCTGAAACAGCGGGGGCTGTTTCTTTTAGGAGCTCACCGCTTTCGTCATCGGTTTCGCCATCGAGAGCATAGCCGTCGATATTTTTGGAAATGTATTTAGCGACATAGCCGGTAGCGCTGCCCTTTTCTGGGTCAATGGCTTCGGCATGGAAGCGTGCCTTTTTGGCTTTATCGCTTTTCAGTTCGTGGTGGTCTTCCTCCCACGCATAATCGCGAATAATGAGGCGCACACGCTCAACGTCTTCCGGCAGCATAAACATAAGCATGTGCCAGTGAGGCGTCCCGTCGTGATGAGGCTCGGCAACACGGATGCCGAAAATGCGGATTTCTTCCCGGTGTAGCTTGGCGCGTATGCGCGCCCAAAGGCTGGTGAGATAACTCTGCGTGTCCGACGGGCTGGCACCGTTCCATTTGCTGTTACGGTATCCCGCTTTGGTGGTGGCGTGATATTTAGACGGTGCAGTCAGAGTGTAAAACTCACCGACATAACCGAGCTCATTGCAGATATTTTCAAACCCACGGATGCGGGTCATCAGCTCACAGCGACGTATTGCAGGGTTAGCAACCGAGCCATCGTATTTTTCAATCAGACTGATGCGGTTGCCGTCTTCGTCTTCGAGTTCCAGTCCTTTAAGAAATTCACGCGTGCGGCGCTTCTGCTCGCGCCAGTCGGTCACGCAGTTTTTACTCGCGTATGCGTGTCGTTTTTTGCTGACATTGCCGACTGCAATTTGCAGATGTTCGCGCCATGCAGCCGCAATGCGACGTAAACGACCGCGCCACCAGACATCATTAAACATGCGCATGATTGCTGGTGCCGCTTTGTCCTGGTCAAAGTATTTTGTTGTCAGTCCCGCCCAATGAGGAGGAGTAACACCAAATTGCAGCGCAATTAGTCCGGCGCGCATGTACCAGCCATGTAATGTCGCCAGCTCGCCGAAATCTGAATCAGCGTCATCATGTTCCGCCAGTTCAGCACGAATAAAATTAGCGACATCAGCAGCCAGCAAGTCAATGTCGGCACGCGACATATCCGGGAGGCGGTTGTATCTGGCAACCATATTGACCATACGTGATGCCAGATACTGCATATATTTCGTATCGAAATGACCACCGAAAACAGCGCCTGATACATCGCTGCTGATGCCTGCACACTCATATTTTTTGGCGACCAGTTCAAGACGCGGCAATGCCTTTTTGCAGAAGCTGATTAAAAAAGCATTGGCTCGTTGACTGCCCTGATTTTGCTCCAGCACCGCAGCGGTTCGATAAACATCAAAACGCACGCACTCAGGCTGGAGGGAAAGCATTTTTCTCGCATGCAGCAAAGCCGCGAACATGCGGTCGCGGCGATGCTGTTGGTCATAGGTGAGATATGGGCTGGCTATTGCCTGTTTTGGAAAATTCCATACAAAGGCATAATCAATCTCACCCGTAGCTTTTGCTGAGACAGGAGTGTCTATGACTTTATTCACTGAAGAAGATCCCACCCAACGCCGCTATGTTGATTTGATTACAGAGGTGACGCCTTTCGAAGCTACGAAAGAACCAATGAAGATCATTTCCGCATCCGACATGCTGGGCATTTGCGATGCTTTTCTTGCTGACACTCAATGCCACATAGCAGACCGGCTACCTCTTTCAATAGGTGGTCGGCGTGAGCTAGGTCGGAAAATTGAGTGGAATTGTCCACATAGCTGGAAACCACGCGAAGAATGGTCAACACATGTTCGGCACGCCTTACAAATTTTAAATCGACGTTATTTGGATACCCCAGTATCTCCACAGGATGACTGGCAGACCTGGGAAGAACTATCGACAGATATTCATGTGTCGGCTCGCTGTGTTCGGCAGACTGTTGAGTTTTTTCGCTCTGGAAATCCCCAGCATTTACCGATGTCGACTGAGCTTTTTGCTGTTCCCGAAGTTTTTTCAAAATTTGTAGCTTCGATTCTTTCGGGTGACATTCACCCTGTTTGGATGTGGCATGCTGACGCAGCCAAAACGCCGAGATGCTTTGATGGGCTTTATCCCAAATACACGCCGCTTTCTTGAGCTGGCTTAGTGGTCGGGTAGTCATATTGCCCCCCGATAGTGTTTTGCTTTCAGCTCTTCAACCTGCTGGCAGGTCACGCACAAATCCACGCCCGGAATCGCGATGCGGCGAGCTTCCGGGATTGGTGTGCCACATTTTTCGCAGAAAAAACGGGAAGGCGCAGTGATACGGCTGCGCGCTTTGTTGATGTAGCGCTCGCGGTCTTCCTGCTCACGCTGTTGGGCTAAATCAATTGTGTCGGCCATTAGTGCAGCTCCTGTGATTCGTTTTCGTAGCGGGTTGCTTCACGGCGCAGCAGTTCAGCCGCTTCAATACCGTTTAACCCTTTGTTGGCAATATGGGTTGCCAATGCCTCAAGGCGAATTGAAACTGCAAGCGCGCGACCTTTGCGCTCCTCACGCTTGGCAATATCAATCACAGTCATAAGTGGGTCAGTTTCGGCTACAAACATTTTTGGTAATTCTTTCTGCATTGTTCTTTCTCCTGAATTTGGGCAATAAGAAGCCCGGCGGGTTTACGCCAAGTAATTACGTTTAATTAATTAACTATATCCAAATACAACAGCAGGCTTGCTTTTTAACTGCTTGATGATTTCGGCTTTTAATCCATCCTTAAATTCTTTGCAGCACTCCCACTCAGGGTCAACGCGAAGTATTGCGCCGTCGCGGGTTTTAATTTCAAAACCTTCCTCCATATTTGGAATCATGGCACCCAAAACAATTCTTAATTCATCGCGTGACATGTTTCACTCCTTTAATTACAAAGTGGACAATACGAATAATTAAAAAGCCTGACGATTTCGGCGACTTTGTTTTCAGCCCTTTTAATAATTCGGACTGTGAGCGGCACGGGTGCCAGCGTTTGCCGTCCTTACCTGCGATCCAGCCGTGGCCGTAATGCATGCCGGGGCTTTGCTTAACGAGCAGAGACGCGAATGACGGTTCACTTTTCAGCATATGCACCTCAAATCAGACCAAACGATGCGCCAATACCGCTCATGGTATCGACCACGCTCGACATTGCTGGATTAGTCTGCAGACGTGCATGCAGCGCCAGAGCCGACAATGACAACATGCGAATGCCGGAGTTAACGCTTTCAATCATGTTGTGCTTACGGGCAGTAGTCAGACGTTCATCAGATACCGCACCGCTTGCCAGTTCGCCGAGTTCACTCATTGCGCGCATGACATAAGACTGCAATTTGTCTTTAGCCAGCTCATTAACTGGCACGCATGGCAGACAATGAATCTGCGCCAGAAAACCATCAACGAGGGTTGAGTCTTCGGTCAGGTCTGTCAGTGTCCATATCTCGCGGGGAGTTAACTGGTGCGGCTGTTCAGGGTTTAGCTTGTTATAAAGCGTATGAGGCTTGATGCCAGCCTTTACCGCTAGCTCTTTAACGTTGTGAGAGGCTGCAAATTTACTGCAAGCGTCATCAAAGTGTGTATGTGACGAAACGCGAAAATCTAACATGCTGCATCCTTATAATTCACATAAAGTGAATCAAGAACCAATAACGAGTTGAAAGCGGGAATGTCCCAGCGACTTGCGCAACTGCTCTTCTTTCCAGCGCGCGTAGTAAATGCGAACCATGCCGCTTGCACGTTTACGACCAGGCTTAATGACTCGCGGCTCGATTGGTATGCAAGGGTTGTCGCCAGTAGTCCAGCGACGAACTGTAGCGATAGAGACCCGCTCTAAAGCGGCAAACTCATGAGGAGAAACAATCTCACTTGGAATTTTCACAATTGTAATTTCAGAAGCCATATTGCATCATTCCCTGTTTATCAATAATTATCATTGATGCTCTTCGATTGTCAGCGATTATCATCAATGCATTACGGTTAAGCCGCATGTTAATGCGCAAAAGCCGCAATGGTCAATACTCGGATGCGAATTTTATGGAAATTGATTCAGAAATTAGTAACGAACACGTCTTAGATAGGATTTGTGAAATCTACGGATTTGCTCAAAAAATCCAGCTTGCACGGCACTTCAATATCGCGGCCAGTTCCCTGCAAAACCGCTACACACGAGGGGCTATCTCCTATGACTTCATAGTTCATTGCTCTCTGGAAACAGGTGCAAATGTAGAATGGTTGCTTACAGGTAAAGGGGAAAAGCTATCAGGCAGTAACCTCAAGGCATCTGTTGAATCTGATGAGTTAACAGTCAAATCATTCACATTAAGTGAAGGTCGATTGATTGACGGTACAGATTTGAGGATATCTAAGTCCCTCTTTAATCGACCGCTTAACAACCCACAATGCATACTGTCGGACAATGCGGCTCACTTTATTGAGACTGATGCCTTGCTGTCAGATGGTTCATGGCTTGTAGATATTGAGGGCGCAAAAAGCATTCGTGAGTTAACGATTTTACCAGGTAGAAAACTACACGTAGCCGGAGGGAAAGTCCCTTTTGAATGCTTGGTTGATGACATTCAAACATTAGGCCGCGTGGTGGGTGTATATAGTGAGGTGAGTTAATGACTGTCCGTAAAAATCCGGACGGAGGCTGGATTTGCGAGCTCTATCCAAACGGAGCAAAAGGCAAACGAATCAGAAAGAAATTCGCAACTAAAGGCGAGGCGCTGGCATTTGAGCAGTACACCGTACAAAACCCCTGGCAGGAAGAAAAGGAAGACCGACGCACATTAAAAGAACTGGTTGACGCATGGTACAGCGCTCACGGTATTACTCTGAAAGACGGGCTAAAACGCCAGTTAGCTATGCATCATGCCTTTGAGTGCATGGGCGAACCGCTCGCACGCGATTTCGATGCGCAGATGTTTTCTCGCTACCGGGAAAAGCGGCTAAAGGGTGAGCATGCCCGTTCAAATAGGGTTAAAGAGGTTTCCCCTCGCACGCTTAATCTTGAACTCGCCTACTTCCGCGCAGTGTTTAATGAGTTAAATCGTCTTGGAGAATGGAAGGGTGAAAATCCGCTAAAGAATATGCGCCCTTTCCGCACAGAAGAAATGGAAATGGCTTGGTTAACTCACGACCAGATTGCGCAACTGCTCGGAGAATGTAAACGGCATGACCACCCTGATTTAGAAACCGTGGTAAAAATATGTCTCGCAACTGGCGCTCGATGGTCTGAGGCTGAGAGCCTGAGAAAAAGCCAGCTTGCGAAATACAAAATCACATACACCAACACGAAAGGCAGAAAAAATCGCACCGTTCCAATTAGCAAAGAACTTTACGATTCTCTGCCTAATGATAAAAAAGGTCGGTTATTTAGCGATTGTTATGGCGCATTCCGGTCTGCACTGGAAAGAACATGCATCGAACTTCCGGCAGGGCAACTGACCCACGTTTTGCGCCACACCTTCGCCAGCCACTTTATGATGAATGGTGGCAATATTCTGGTCTTGCAGCGAGTGCTCGGCCATACCGACATCAAAATGACGATGCGATATGCGCACTTTGCTCCTGACCATTTAGAGGATGCCGTTAAGCTCAACCCTCTGGCGGTGAGTGGCGATAAAGTGGCGGTAGAAATGAGTAATGATGATAATCATAGATAATTTTTGATAATCTAATTAACTGTTTTTAAACGCAAAGTATTGATTTTCGGTTGTTCCTGTAGGAACTCATAATCGCTTGGTCGCTGGTTCAAGTCCAGCAGGGGCCACCAAATAAAACAAGGGCTTAGATAAGAAATTATCTAAGCCCTTTTTCTTTGCGTCAAATTTGGGTCAGGTAAGGTTTTGATTCCTTTCTACCTTAGATATCAGAAATGTCATCCAGCCACGACTATCAGAGTAATGCTTGACTAAATCAGAAAGCCTTTAGCTCTGATAAATTACACTAAGTCTGGATTAACACCTTTTTAGTGGACGTGTTCATTATTACCAGCCGCCCAGAGAACGGTTGATGCCCTGAAGAGCTTGTGTCTGCTGCTGCATCAGCATCATTTGCTGTTGCTGCTGTATCTGCTGGTTTGCCTGCTGCATCTGCTGATTGTTATACGCGTCTTGTTGCGCTTGCTGGGCTTGCATCTGCTGCCCCATTTGCCCGATTGCCGCCCATGCAGCTTGTGATCGCGCGGTCTCGGCTTGTTCCTGAGAAAGCTGGTTAACACCAGCCTGTGAAAGCGCCTGGCAAGTTTCTTTTGGTACACTCAATACACCGCCGTGCGCATCCATACGTTTCTGTGCTTCATTACCAACTTCAAGCATACGATTTGAATCACCCGCCGCCATTGAATAACCGTAGGTGGTACAAAGTTCTGCATCAGTCATCTGCATAGCTGGTTTAAGTGGAGTCGTCGAGCAACCCGCCAGGAAAGATATGGAAACTGCTATTGCAAGGGCTATATTTTTTGCTTTCATCATCACTTTTCTTTTGGTCTGTTTTACACCGTAGAGCGGTTATTTACTTCCTGCCGCTTGCGGTATTGTTTTTGGGGTTTATGTTCCAGATATAAGCTGGATAACTGTACTCATGCTGCATCCATCACTATTATTAGGTTCTTCAGCATTGTAGCCACTGCCGGTTATCTGGTTTGCCAGTTGGCCGCGTTGCCCCCTGGACTTACTCATCCTGTACGTCACGATATTACCGTAGCGGTAGACACGTACAGTCTCGGTGCTAAACGTTGCAACAGTGGTGCTGGTTGTATACCAATGATTCATACATAGTGTTGGCACAATAAGAAACCTCTACGATAATTGCAGATAATGGTATTTTATTCATTTGAACTTTAACTCTATGATTTATCTTATCTCAGCCAGACTTATTTAAAATAAAAACAACTACCTATCGATTAAAACGGTACTAACACAATACAAGAATAAAAATCACAATATCAATCAATAACTATGCTGCATAAATATTTCTCATCACACAAATATAAACAACAATCACACACCCGGTTAACAGGATATCAATCTTAATTAATTTATATTTAATCTCGACTATTGCGGATCTAACAATTAAAAGACCCACGAGAAAACGTGGGTTAGCAATCTAATTAATCAGTATATTAGTTTTAGTAGCAGGTACCGCCTGCATGGTGGCTACCAGTACCGCCATGCGGATGAGTGCCTGCCGGGCAAGCTTTAGCCACGCCAGTGAATGCTGCGACAGCCAGAACGGCAGCAAGGATAATTTTTTTCATTTTTCGCTATCTCATTTTTGGAAGAATTCCCCGGCTCTGCGAGGAATGATATTTATCTGATTGTTGTAATAGTCTTGTACAACAAACTGCGAAAATCTACGGCAGCTTCTTCTTTTCAGCAACCCAAAAAAGATATCCATTGTGAAAAAAGCATGGAAGCCTGTGAAAACAAATTCCTTTAGCCATTCGTGCTTTGAAAAATTGTTTCAATACTTGATATGGAGTTAACAAATAAGAGCAGGAATGCCTCAAGCTCCGTTTATCATTCCGCGCGTTGCTATTTGGTTACAGAACTTTCCGGCCCAGTCTTAGACATTATCTAACCATTACGGTGCCACTCGTGAATATGCCCAAAAATCAAGGTTGCAGGCAGTTGATGTCTGATAAATTACTGCTCATACAACATGAGCAACAGCCCTGACTCCAACGCATCCATTTCAGCAGTTTCGGTAATATCCAGCTTATTCGCTAAAACCAAATCAACTGAACCAGGCTGATAACGCTCTGCCTGTTTGCATCGAAATGTGAAATGAGTACCAAGAAAAACAAGTAGGCGAGCAAAGAAGGTGTATCACGAGACACGCCGATTAAGGCAGTTACATACGAAAGGTAACCCTTCTGGACGCCGCCATCCTTAGTGGATTTGCCCCTATATTTCCAGACACCT
>NZ_SZXD01000031.1:0-26112 GCF_005281115.1 Citrobacter sp. wls710 | reverse complement strand
CGGGCGTTGTTGCTAAAGTAATGAGCTAATTATTAATTAATTAGCTTTGAGCTTAAAAAGGGCGCTTCGGCGCCCTTTTTGCTGCTTGCTGTTTAGCTGCTGTCATATTTATTCGCATTTTTTATTCATTCTCCCGCCGCGTAAATAGCGTTGTGCTATTGTAATCATAACTATTCTCATTTACAATTTGCACAGAAATTGAACGGGAGCGATCATGTACGTTTGTTTGTGTAATGCGATAAGTGATAAAAAAATTCGTCAGGCTGTTCGCCAGTTTCAACCTCAGTCCTTTCAGCAATTACGTAAATTTATTCCTGTGGGAAATCAATGTGGTAAGTGCATTCGCGCTGCCCGTGAAGTCATGCAGGATGAATTAACTCAAATGCCAGAATTTAAAGAGATCGCCTAAGTCACACTCTTTTTTTTGACATCCCGGTAGCCCCATCTACGCTCTAAGAGTGGAAGCGGAGGGACTATAAAATGAAAGGTGATGTTAAAATCATAAATTATCTCAATAAACTATTGGGAAATGAGCTTGTCGCAATCAACCAATACTTTCTCCACGCGAGAATGTTCAAAAACTGGGGCCTGATGCGCCTCAATGATGTCGAGTACCATGAGTCTATAGATGAGATGAAACACGCCGATAAATACATCGAGCGTATTTTATTCTTGGAAGGGATCCCAAACCTACAGGATCTTGGCAAGTTAGGCATAGGTGAAGACGTTGAAGAGATGCTGCAATCGGATCTTCGGCTCGAACTGGATGGCGCGAAAGACTTACGTGAAGCCATTGCCTATGCTGATAGCGTTCATGACTACGTCAGCCGGGACATGATGATTGAGATCCTGACTGAAGAAGAAGGGCATATTGACTGGCTCGAAACGGAGCTGGACCTGATTGCAAAACTTGGTTTGCAAAACTATCTGCAATCGCAAATTAAAGTCAGCGACTAACCGCCCTGGATTAGACCAATCCCGCCAATAATAAAACCCGCAGCCGCCAGATAGGGTCCAAAAGGCAGCGGGTTTTTTAATACCTTTCTCCCATGTTTAACCCAGGCAATCCCGGTCATACAGCAGGCCAGGCTGGCGGCAAGCAAGACCAGCAACGGTAATGCGTCCCAGCGATGCCAGGCGCCCAGGGCGGCAAGAAATTTGACATCACCAAAGCCTAATCCTTCCTGACGGCATATCAGACGATACCCCCAATAGAACAAAGCAAATACCCCATAACCCGCTACGGCACCCCAAAGCGCGTCGGATAACTGCGCCGGTCTGCAGCACTGATGATAAATAAGGCCACCCCACAAAAGAGGGCAGGTAAATTTGTCGGGTAATAGGCCAGTGCGTAAATCCTCAAACCAGAGCAATCCCGATAACCCTGCATAAATCAGCACAAAGGGAAGGTCGATATACATAGGTTAGCCTCGTATGAAAAGAGGCCACCCTCCGCTAAATATCAAGGTTGTACAAGACCGAAATTCGAGTTATGTAAACCTTCTTCCAGAGAAATCGCAATCCATAACAGCGCATACAGTGAGAGTGGAAGGGGGCACGCGTTCCATGACAGAGTGATTAATTTCTATGCGGCACTTGCGTCAGGCTGAGATTTACGTATAATGCGCGGGCTTGTCTAATATTGACAGCGGTTCGATATGAGCCACCGGTACTGCGAAAGCAATACCAGACAATGTTCCCAATCGGGGAACTCTGTAAGAACGGTTACACTCTCCCATCAATCGTAATGGGTTTGAGGAGTAACTATTTCGTTTATAAAATAATTGGAGCTCTGGTCTCATGCAGAACCAAAGAATCCGTATCCGTTTGAAAGCGTTTGATCATCGTCTGATCGATCAATCAACCGCGGAAATCGTCGAGACTGCCAAGCGCACTGGTGCGCAGGTTCGTGGTCCGATCCCGCTGCCGACCCGCAAAGAGCGTTTCACCGTTCTGATCTCTCCGCACGTTAACAAAGACGCGCGTGATCAGTACGAGATCCGTACTCACAAGCGTCTGGTTGACATCGTTGAGCCAACTGAAAAAACCGTTGATGCTCTGATGCGTCTGGACCTGGCTGCCGGTGTAGACGTGCAGATCAGCCTGGGTTAATCAGGTCATCGAGCGATTGAGAGGTTGATACAATGATTGGTTTAGTCGGTAAAAAAGTGGGTATGACCCGCATCTTCACTGAAGATGGCGTCTCTATCCCAGTAACCGTTATCGAAGTTGAAGCAAACCGCGTTACTCAGGTTAAAGATCTGGCTAACGACGGCTACCGCGCTGTTCAGGTTACCACCGGTGCTAAAAAAGCTAACCGTGTAACTAAGCCGGAAGCTGGCCACTTTGCTAAAGCTGGCGTAGAAGCTGGCCGCGGTCTGTGGGAGTTCCGTCTGGCAGATGGTGAAGAATACACCGTTGGTCAGAACATTAGCGTTGAACTGTTTGCTGACGTTAAAAAAGTTGACGTAACCGGTACCTCTAAAGGTAAAGGTTTCGCTGGTACCGTTAAGCGCTGGAACTTCCGTACCCAGGACGCTACTCACGGTAACTCCTTGTCTCACCGCGTTCCGGGTTCTATCGGTCAGAACCAGACTCCGGGCAAAGTGTTCAAAGGCAAGAAAATGGCAGGTCAGCTGGGCAACGAACGTGTAACCGTTCAGAGCCTGGACGTAGTACGTGTTGACGCTGAGCGCAACCTGCTGCTGGTTAAAGGTGGTGTTCCGGGTGCGACCGGTTGCGACCTGATCGTTAAACCAGCTGTGAAGGCGTAAGGGGATAGCAATGGAATTAGTATTGAAAGACGCGCAGAGCGCGCTGACTGTTTCCGAAACTACCTTCGGTCGTGATTTCAACGAAGCGCTGGTTCACCAGGTTGTTGTTGCTTATGCAGCTGGTGCTCGTCAGGGTACTCGTGCTCAGAAGACTCGTGCTGAAGTAACTGGTTCAGGCAAAAAGCCGTGGCGCCAGAAAGGTACCGGCCGTGCGCGTTCAGGTTCTATCAAGAGCCCGATCTGGCGTTCAGGTGGCGTGACCTTCGCTGCTCGCCCGCAGGACCACAGTCAAAAAGTTAACAAAAAGATGTACCGCGGCGCGCTGAAAAGCATCCTGTCCGAACTGGTACGTCAGGATCGTCTGATCGTTGTCGAGAAGTTCTCTGTAGAAGCGCCTAAAACTAAGCTGCTGGCACAGAAACTGAAAGACATGGCTCTGGAAGATGTGCTGATCATCACCGGTGAGCTGGACGAAAACCTGTTCCTGGCTGCGCGCAACCTGCACAAGGTTGACGTACGCGATGCAACTGGTATCGACCCGGTTAGCCTGATCGCCTTCGACAAAGTCGTAATGACTGCTGATGCTGTTAAGCAAGTTGAGGAGATGCTGGCATGATTCGTGAAGAACGTCTGCTGAAGGTGCTGCGCGCACCGCACGTTTCTGAAAAAGCGTCTACTGCGATGGAAAAAACTAACACCATCGTTCTCAAAGTTGCTAAAGACGCGACCAAAGCAGAGATCAAAGCTGCTGTGCAGAAACTGTTTGAAGTCGAAGTCGAAGTCGTTAACACCCTGGTAGTTAAAGGGAAAGTTAAACGTCACGGACAGCGTATCGGTCGTCGTAGCGACTGGAAAAAAGCTTACGTCACCCTGAAGGAAGGCCAGAATCTGGACTTCGTCGGCGGCGCTGAGTAAGTCGGAGGAGTAATACAATGGCAGTTGTTAAATGTAAACCGACATCTCCGGGTCGTCGCCACGTTGTTAAAGTGGTCAACCCAGAGCTGCACAAGGGCAAACCTTTTGCTCCGCTGGTTGAAAAAAACAGCAAATCCGGTGGTCGTAACAACAATGGCCGTATCACCACTCGTCACATCGGTGGTGGTCACAAGCAGGCTTATCGTATTGTTGACTTCAAACGCAACAAAGACGGTATCCCAGCAATTGTTGAACGTCTTGAGTACGATCCGAACCGCTCCGCGAACATCGCGCTGGTTCTGTACAAAGACGGTGAACGCCGTTACATTCTGGCCCCTAAAGGCCTGAAAGCTGGCGACCAGGTTCAATCTGGCGTTGATGCTGCAATCAAAGCAGGTAACACCCTGCCGATGCGCAATATCCCGGTTGGTTCTACCGTTCATAACGTAGAAATGAAACCAGGTAAAGGCGGTCAGCTGGCACGTTCCGCTGGTACTTACGTTCAGATCGTTGCGCGTGATGGTGCTTATGTCACCCTGCGTCTGCGTTCTGGTGAAATGCGTAAAGTTGAAGCAGACTGCCGTGCAACTCTGGGCGAAGTTGGCAATGCTGAGCATATGCTGCGCGTTCTGGGTAAAGCAGGTGCTGCACGCTGGCGTGGTGTTCGTCCTACCGTTCGCGGTACTGCGATGAACCCAGTCGATCACCCACATGGTGGTGGTGAAGGTCGTAACTTTGGTAAGCACCCGGTAACTCCGTGGGGCGTTCAGACCAAAGGTAAGAAGACCCGCAGCAACAAGCGTACTGATAAATTCATCGTACGTCGCCGTAGCAAATAATTTTAGAGGATAAGCCATGCCACGTTCTCTCAAGAAAGGTCCTTTTATTGACCTGCACTTGCTGAAGAAGGTAGAGAAAGCGGTGGAAAGCGGAGACAAGAAGCCCCTGCGCACTTGGTCCCGTCGTTCAACGATCTTTCCTAACATGATCGGTTTGACCATCGCTGTCCATAATGGTCGTCAGCACGTTCCGGTATTTGTTTCCGACGAAATGGTCGGTCACAAACTGGGTGAATTCGCACCGACTCGTACTTATCGCGGCCACGCTGCTGATAAAAAAGCGAAGAAGAAATAAGGTAGGAGGAAGAGATGGAAACTTTAGCTCAACATCGCCATGCTCGTTCTTCTGCTCAGAAGGTTCGCCTTGTTGCAGACCTGATTCGCGGTAAGAAAGTGTCGCAGGCTCTGGATATTCTGACCTACACCAATAAGAAAGCGGCTGTACTGGTTAAGAAAGTCCTGGAATCTGCCATTGCTAACGCTGAACACAACGATGGCGCTGACATTGACGATCTGAAAGTTACGAAAATTTTCGTAGACGAAGGCCCGAGCATGAAGCGCATTATGCCGCGTGCAAAAGGTCGTGCAGATCGCATCCTGAAGCGCACCAGCCACATTACTGTGGTTGTGTCCGATCGCTGAGACTCTGGAGACTAGCAATGGGTCAGAAAGTACATCCTAATGGTATTCGCCTGGGTATTGTAAAACCATGGAACTCAACCTGGTTTGCGAACACCAAAGAATTCGCTGACAACCTGGACAGCGATTTTAAAGTACGTCAGTACCTGACTAAGGAACTGGCTAAAGCGTCTGTATCTCGTATCGTTATCGAGCGTCCGGCTAAGAGCATCCGTGTGACCATTCACACCGCTCGCCCGGGTATCGTTATCGGTAAGAAAGGCGAAGACGTAGAAAAACTGCGCAAAGTCGTAGCTGATATTGCTGGCGTTCCTGCCCAGATCAATATCGCCGAAGTGCGTAAGCCTGAACTGGACGCAAAATTGGTTGCTGACAGCATCACTTCTCAGCTGGAACGTCGCGTTATGTTCCGTCGTGCTATGAAGCGTGCTGTACAGAACGCAATGCGTCTGGGCGCTAAAGGTATTAAAGTTGAAGTTAGCGGCCGTCTGGGCGGCGCGGAAATCGCACGTACCGAATGGTACCGCGAAGGTCGCGTACCGCTGCACACTCTGCGTGCTGACATCGACTACAACACCTCTGAAGCGCACACCACTTACGGTGTAATCGGCGTTAAAGTGTGGATCTTCAAAGGCGAGATCCTGGGTGGTATGGCTGCTGTTGAACAACCGGAAAAACCGGCTGCGCAACCTAAAAAGCAGCAGCGTAAAGGCCGTAAATAAGGAGCGTCGCTGATGTTACAACCAAAGCGTACAAAATTCCGTAAAATGCACAAAGGCCGTAACCGCGGTCTGGCTGCTGGCGCGGATGTTAGCTTCGGCAGCTTCGGTCTGAAAGCTGTTGGCCGTGGTCGTCTGACTGCCCGTCAGATCGAAGCAGCACGTCGTGCTATGACCCGTGCAGTTAAGCGTCAAGGTAAGATCTGGATCCGTGTATTCCCGGACAAACCGATCACTGAAAAGCCGCTGGCAGTGCGTATGGGTAAAGGTAAAGGTAACGTAGAGTATTGGGTTGCCTTGATTCAGCCGGGTAAAGTCCTGTATGAAATGGACGGCGTACCGGAAGAGCTGGCCCGTGAAGCATTCAAGCTGGCAGCAGCGAAACTGCCGATTAAAACCACCTTTGTAACTAAGACGGTGATGTAATGAAAGCAAAAGAGCTGCGTGAGAAGAGTGTTGAAGAGCTGAACACCGAGCTGCTGAATCTGCTGCGTGAGCAGTTCAACCTGCGTATGCAGGCTGCAAGTGGCCAGCTGCAACAGTCTCACCTGTTGAAGCAAGTGCGTCGTGATGTCGCACGCGTTAAGACTTTACTGACTGAGAAGGCGGGTGCGTAATGACCGATAAAATCCGTACTCTGCAAGGTCGCGTTGTTAGCGATAAAATGGAGAAATCCATCGTTGTTGCTATCGAACGTTTTGTGAAACACCCGATCTACGGTAAATTCATTAAGCGTACGACCAAACTGCACGTACATGACGAGAACAACGAATGCGGTACTGGTGACGTGGTTGAAATCCGCGAATGCCGTCCGTTGTCCAAGACTAAGTCCTGGACGCTGGTTCGCGTTGTAGAGAAAGCCGTTCTGTAATACAGTAGGCATTCTCAACGAATAAACGGCTCAGCGATGAGCCGTTTATTTTTTCTACCCATATCGTTTGAGCGGTGTTATAATGCCGCGCCCCCGATATGGGGCTTTTTTAACGACCTGATTTTCGGGTCTCAGTAGTAGTTGACATTAGCGGAGCACTAAAATGATCCAAGAACAGACTATGCTGAACGTCGCCGACAACTCCGGTGCACGTCGCGTAATGTGTATCAAGGTTCTGGGTGGCTCGCACCGTCGCTACGCAGGCGTCGGCGATATCATCAAGATCACCATCAAGGAAGCAATTCCGCGTGGTAAGGTCAAAAAAGGTGATGTGCTGAAGGCGGTAGTGGTGCGCACCAAGAAGGGTGTTCGTCGCCCGGACGGTTCTGTCATTCGCTTCGATGGTAATGCATGCGTTATTTTAAACAATAACAGCGAGCAACCTATCGGTACGCGTATTTTTGGGCCGGTAACTCGTGAACTTCGTAACGAGAAGTTCATGAAAATTATCTCTCTGGCACCAGAAGTACTCTAAGGAGCGAATCATGGCAGCGAAGATCCGTCGTGATGACGAAGTTATCGTGTTAACCGGTAAAGATAAAGGTAAACGCGGTAAAGTTAAGAATGTCTTGTCTTCCGGCAAGCTCATTGTTGAAGGTATCAACCTGGTTAAGAAACACCAGAAGCCGGTTCCGGCTCTGAACCAACCAGGCGGCATCGTTGAAAAAGAAGCTGCTATTCAGGTTTCTAACGTTGCAATCTTCAACGCGGCAACCGGCAAGGCTGACCGTGTAGGCTTTAGATTCGAAGACGGCAAAAAAGTCCGTTTCTTCAAATCTAACAGCGAAACTATCAAGTAATTTGGAGTAGTACGATGGCGAAACTGCATGATTACTACAAAGACGAAGTAGTCGCTAAACTCATGACTGAGTTTAACTACAATTCTGTCATGCAAGTCCCTCGGGTCGAGAAGATCACCCTGAACATGGGTGTTGGTGAAGCGATCGCTGACAAGAAACTGCTGGATAACGCAGCAGCTGACCTGACAGCAATCTCCGGTCAAAAACCGCTGATCACCAAAGCACGCAAATCAGTTGCAGGCTTCAAAATCCGTCAGGGCTATCCGATCGGCTGTAAAGTAACTCTGCGTGGCGAACGCATGTGGGAGTTCTTTGAGCGTCTGATCACTATTGCTGTTCCACGTATCCGTGACTTCCGTGGCCTGTCCGCTAAGTCATTCGATGGCCGTGGTAACTACAGCATGGGTGTCCGTGAGCAGATCATCTTCCCAGAAATCGACTACGATAAAGTCGACCGCGTGCGTGGTTTGGATATTACCATTACCACTACTGCGAAATCTGACGAAGAAGGCCGTGCTCTGCTGGCTGCCTTTGACTTCCCGTTCCGCAAGTAAGGTAGGGTTACTGAATGGCTAAGCAATCAATGAAAGCACGCGAAGTAAAGCGCGTAGCTTTAGCTGATAAGTACTTCGCAAAACGCGCTGAACTGAAAGCTATTATCTCTGATGTGAACGCGACCGACGAAGATCGTTGGAACGCAGTTCTGAAGCTGCAGTCTCTGCCGCGTGATTCCAGCCCGTCCCGTCAGCGTAACCGCTGCCGTCAAACAGGTCGTCCGCATGGCTATGTGGGCAAGTTCGGGTTGAGCCGTATCAAACTGCGTGAAGCCGCAATGCGCGGTGAAGTACCAGGCTTGAAAAAGGCTAGCTGGTAATTACCAATTGAATCACGGGAGTAAAGACAGATGAGCATGCAAGATCCGATCGCGGATATGCTGACCCGTATCCGTAACGGTCAGGCCGCGAATAAAGCTGCGGTCACCATGCCTTCCTCCAAGCTGAAAGTGGCAATTGCCAACGTGCTGAAGGAAGAAGGTTTTATTGAAGATTTTAAAGTTGAAGGCGACACCAAGCCGGAACTGGAACTTACTCTTAAGTATTTCCAGGGTAAAGCTGTTGTAGAAAGCATTCAGCGTGTCAGTCGCCCAGGTCTGCGCATTTATAAGCGTAAAGACGAGCTGCCGAAAGTTATGGCTGGCATGGGTATCGCAGTTGTTTCTACCTCTAAAGGTGTTATGACTGATCGTGCAGCGCGCCAGGCTGGTCTTGGTGGCGAAATTATCTGCTACGTAGCCTAATCGGAGGAAAAAATGTCTCGTGTTGCTAAAGCACCGGTCGTTATTCCTGCCGGCGTTGATGTAAAAATCAACGGTCAGGTTATTACGATCAAAGGTAAAAACGGCGAGCTGACTCGTACTCTCAACGATGCTGTTGCAGTAAATCATGCAGATAATGCACTGACCTTCGGTCCGCGTGATGGTTACGCAGATGGATGGGCTCAGGCTGGTACCGCGCGTGCCCTGCTGAATGCAATGGTTGTCGGTGTTACCGAAGGCTTCACTAAGAAGCTGCAGCTGGTTGGTGTAGGTTATCGTGCAGCGGTCAAAGGGAATGTAGTAAACCTGGCTTTAGGTTTCTCTCATCCAGTTGATCATCAGCTGCCGGCAGGTATCACTGCAGAATGTCCGACTCAGACTGAAATCGTGCTGAAAGGCGCTGATAAACAGCTGATCGGTCAGGTTGCGGCAGATCTGCGCGCCTACCGTCGTCCTGAGCCTTACAAAGGCAAGGGTGTTCGTTACGCCGACGAAGTCGTGCGTACCAAAGAGGCTAAGAAGAAGTAAGGTAACACTATGGATAAGAAATCTGCTCGTATCCGTCGTGCGACCCGCGCACGCCGCAAGCTCAAAGAGCTGGGCGCAACTCGCCTGGTGGTACATCGTACCCCGCGTCATATTTACGCACAGGTAATTGCACCGAACGGTTCTGAAGTTCTGGTAGCTGCTTCTACTGTAGAAAAAGCTATCGCTGAACAACTGAAGTACACCGGTAACAAAGACGCTGCAGCAGCTGTGGGTAAAGCTGTCGCCGAACGCGCTCTGGAAAAAGGCATCAAAGATGTGTCCTTTGACCGTTCCGGGTTCCAATATCATGGTCGTGTCCAGGCACTGGCAGATGCTGCCCGTGAAGCTGGCCTTCAGTTCTAAGGTAGAGGTGTAAGATGGCTCACATCGAAAAACAAGCTGGCGAACTGCAGGAAAAGCTGATCGCGGTAAACCGCGTATCTAAAACCGTTAAAGGTGGTCGTATTTTCTCCTTCACAGCTCTGACTGTAGTTGGCGATGGTAACGGTCGCGTTGGTTTTGGTTACGGTAAAGCGCGTGAAGTTCCAGCAGCGATCCAGAAAGCGATGGAAAAAGCCCGTCGCAATATGATTAACGTCGCGCTGAACCACGGCACCCTGCAGCACCCGGTTAAGGGTACTCACACGGGTTCTCGTGTATTCATGCAGCCGGCTTCCGAAGGTACCGGTATCATCGCCGGTGGTGCAATGCGCGCCGTTCTGGAAGTCGCTGGAGTTCGTAACGTTCTGGCTAAAGCGTATGGTTCCACCAACCCGATTAACGTGGTTCGTGCAACTATCGACGGTCTGGAAAATATGAAATCTCCGGAAATGGTCGCTGCCAAGCGTGGTAAATCCGTTGAAGAAATTCTGGGGAAATAAACCATGGCAAAGACTATTAAAATTACTCAAACCCGCAGTGCAATCGGTCGTCTGCCGAAACACAAGGCAACGCTGCTTGGCCTGGGTCTGCGTCGTATTGGTCACACCGTAGAACGCGAGGATACTCCTGCTGTTCGTGGTATGGTCAACGCGGTTTCCTTCATGGTTAAAGTTGAGGAGTAAGAGATGCGTTTAAATACTCTGTCTCCGGCCGAAGGCTCCAAAAAGGCGGGTAAACGCCTGGGTCGTGGTATCGGTTCTGGCCTCGGTAAAACCGGTGGTCGTGGTCACAAAGGTCAGAAGTCTCGTTCTGGCGGTGGCGTACGTCGCGGTTTCGAGGGTGGTCAGATGCCTCTGTACCGTCGTCTGCCGAAATTCGGCTTCACTTCACGTAAAGCAGCGATTACAGCCGAAGTTCGTCTGTCTGACCTGGCTAAAGTTGAAGGCGGTATTGTAGACCTGAACACGCTGAAAGCAGCTAACATTATCGGTATCCAGATCGAGTTCGCGAAAGTGATCCTGGCTGGTGAAGTCACTACTCCGGTAACTGTTCGTGGCCTGCGTGTTACTAAAGGCGCTCGTGCTGCTATCGAAGCTGCTGGCGGTAAAATCGAGGAATAAGTAGCAGATGGCTAAACAACCGGGATTAGATTTTCAAAGTGCCAAAGGTGGCTTAGGCGAGCTGAAACGCAGACTGCTGTTTGTAATCGGTGCGCTTATTGTGTTCCGTATTGGCTCTTTCATTCCGATCCCTGGTATTGATGCCGCTGTACTTGCCAAACTGCTTGAGCAACAGCGAGGCACCATCATTGAAATGTTTAACATGTTCTCTGGTGGTGCTCTCAGCCGTGCTTCTATCTTTGCTCTGGGGATCATGCCGTATATCTCGGCGTCGATCATTATCCAGCTGCTGACGGTGGTTCACCCAACGCTGGCAGAAATTAAGAAAGAAGGGGAGTCTGGTCGTCGTAAGATCAGCCAGTACACCCGCTACGGTACTCTGGTGCTGGCAATATTCCAGTCGATCGGTATTGCTACCGGTCTGCCGAATATGCCTGGTATGCAGGGCCTGGTAATGAATCCAGGCTTTGCATTCTATTTCACCGCTGTTGTAAGTCTGGTTACAGGGACTATGTTCCTGATGTGGTTGGGCGAACAGATTACTGAACGTGGTATCGGCAACGGTATCTCAATCATTATCTTCGCCGGTATCGTTGCGGGACTCCCGCCAGCCATTGCCCATACTATCGAGCAAGCGCGTCAAGGCGACCTGCACTTCCTCGTGTTGCTGTTGGTTGCAGTATTAGTATTTGCAGTGACGTTCTTTGTTGTATTTGTTGAGCGTGGTCAACGCCGTATTGTGGTAAACTACGCGAAACGTCAGCAAGGTCGTCGTGTCTATGCTGCACAGAGCACACATTTACCGCTGAAAGTGAATATGGCGGGGGTAATCCCGGCAATCTTCGCTTCCAGTATTATTCTGTTCCCGGCGACCATCGCGTCATGGTTCGGGGGCGGGACTGGTTGGAACTGGCTGACAACAATTTCGCTGTATTTGCAGCCTGGGCAACCGCTTTATGTGTTACTCTATGCGTCTGCAATCATATTCTTCTGTTTCTTCTACACGGCGTTGGTTTTCAACCCGCGTGAAACAGCAGATAACCTGAAGAAGTCCGGTGCATTTGTACCAGGAATTCGTCCGGGAGAGCAAACGGCGAAGTATATCGATAAAGTAATGACCCGCCTGACTTTGGTTGGTGCGCTCTACATTACCTTTATCTGCCTGATCCCGGAGTTCATGCGTGATGCAATGAAAGTACCGTTCTACTTTGGTGGGACCTCACTGCTTATCGTTGTTGTCGTGATTATGGACTTTATGGCTCAAGTGCAAACTCTGATGATGTCAAGTCAGTACGAGTCTGCATTGAAGAAGGCGAATCTGAAAGGCTACGGCCGTTAACAGTCGCCCGAGAAGTTACGGAGAGTAAAAATGAAAGTTCGTGCTTCCGTCAAGAAATTATGCCGTAACTGCAAAATCGTTAAGCGTGATGGTGTCATCCGTGTGATTTGCAGTGCCGAGCCGAAGCATAAACAGCGCCAAGGCTGATTTATTCGCATATTTTTCTTGCAAAGTTGGGTTGAGCTGGCTAGATTAGCCAGCCAATCTTTTGTATGTCTGTGCGTTTCCATTTGAGTATCCTGAAAACGGGCTTTTCAGCATGGTGCGTACATATTAAATAGTAGGAGTGCATAGTGGCCCGTATAGCAGGCATTAACATTCCTGATCAGAAACATGCTGTGATCGCATTAACTTCGATCTACGGCGTCGGCAAGACCCGTTCTAAAGCCATTCTGGCTGCAGCGGGTATCGCTGAAGATGTTAAGATCAGTGAGCTGTCTGAAGAACAAATCGACACGCTGCGTGACGAAGTTGCCAAATTTGTCGTTGAAGGTGATCTGCGCCGTGAAGTTAGCATGAGCATCAAGCGCCTTATGGACCTTGGTTGCTATCGCGGTTTGCGTCATCGTCGTGGTCTCCCGGTTCGCGGTCAGCGTACCAAGACCAACGCACGTACCCGTAAGGGTCCGCGCAAACCGATCAAGAAATAATCGGGGTGATTGAATAATGGCAAAGGCACCAATTCGTGCACGTAAACGTGTAAGAAAACAAGTCTCTGACGGCGTGGCTCATATCCATGCTTCTTTTAACAACACCATCGTTACCATTACTGATCGTCAGGGTAACGCACTGGGTTGGGCAACAGCCGGTGGTTCCGGTTTCCGTGGTTCTCGCAAATCCACTCCGTTTGCAGCTCAGGTTGCAGCAGAGCGTTGCGCTGAAGCCGTAAAAGAATACGGTATCAAGAATCTGGAAGTTATGGTCAAAGGACCGGGTCCAGGTCGCGAATCTACTGTTCGTGCTCTGAACGCCGCTGGTTTCCGCATCACTAATATTACTGATGTGACTCCGATCCCTCATAACGGTTGTCGTCCGCCGAAAAAACGTCGCGTATAACGCTGTCGTTTCTAGGATTGTTGGAGAAAGAAAATGGCAAGATATTTGGGTCCTAAGCTCAAGCTGAGCCGTCGTGAGGGCACTGACTTATTCCTTAAGTCTGGCGTTCGCGCGATCGATACCAAGTGTAAAATTGAACAAGCTCCTGGCCAGCACGGTGCGCGTAAACCGCGTCTGTCTGACTATGGTGTGCAGTTGCGTGAAAAGCAAAAAGTTCGCCGTATCTATGGTGTGCTGGAGCGTCAGTTCCGTAACTACTACAAAGAAGCAGCACGTCTGAAAGGCAACACCGGTGAAAACCTGTTGGGTCTGCTGGAAGGTCGTCTGGACAACGTTGTATACCGTATGGGCTTCGGTGCCACTCGTGCAGAAGCACGTCAGCTGGTCAGCCATAAAGCAATTATGGTAAACGGTCGTGTTGTTAACATCGCTTCTTATCAGGTTAGTCCGAATGACGTTGTTAGCATTCGTGAGAAAGCGAAGAAGCAGTCTCGCGTGAAAGCCGCTCTGGAGCTGGCTGAGCAGCGTGAAAAGCCAACCTGGCTGGAAGTTGATGCTGGCAAGATGGAAGGTACGTTCAAGCGTAAGCCGGAGCGTTCTGATCTGTCTGCGGACATTAACGAACACCTGATCGTCGAGCTTTACTCCAAGTAAAGCTTAGTACCAAAGAGAGGACACAATGCAGGGTTCTGTGACAGAGTTTCTAAAACCGCGCCTGGTAGATATCGAGCAAGTGAGTTCGACGCACGCCAAGGTGACCCTTGAGCCTTTAGAGCGTGGCTTTGGCCATACTTTGGGTAACGCACTGCGCCGTATTCTGCTCTCATCGATGCCGGGTTGCGCGGTGACCGAGGTTGAGATTGATGGTGTACTACATGAGTACAGCACCAAAGAAGGCGTTCAGGAAGATATCCTGGAAATCCTGCTCAACCTGAAAGGGCTGGCGGTGAGAGTTCAGGGTAAAGATGACGTTATTCTTACCTTGAATAAATCTGGCATTGGCCCTGTGACTGCAGCCGACATTACCCATGATGGTGATGTCGAAATCGTCAAGCCACAGCACGTGATCTGCCACCTGACCGATGAGAACGCATCTATTAGTATGCGCATCAAAGTTCAGCGCGGTCGTGGTTATGTGCCGGCTTCTACCCGAATTCATTCGGAAGAAGATGAGCGCCCAATCGGCCGTCTGCTGGTCGACGCATGCTACAGCCCTGTAGAGCGTATTGCCTACAATGTTGAAGCAGCGCGTGTAGAACAGCGTACCGACCTGGACAAGCTGGTCATCGAAATGGAAACCAACGGCACAATCGATCCTGAAGAGGCGATTCGTCGTGCGGCAACCATTCTGGCTGAACAACTGGAAGCTTTTGTTGACTTACGTGATGTACGTCAGCCGGAAGTTAAAGAAGAGAAACCAGAATTCGATCCGATCCTGCTGCGCCCTGTTGACGATCTGGAATTGACTGTCCGCTCTGCTAACTGCCTCAAAGCAGAAGCTATCCACTATATCGGTGATCTGGTACAGCGTACTGAGGTTGAGCTTCTTAAGACGCCTAACCTTGGTAAAAAATCTCTTACTGAGATTAAAGACGTGCTGGCTTCCCGTGGACTGTCTCTGGGCATGCGCCTGGAAAACTGGCCACCGGCAAGCATCGCTGACGAGTAACCGGATCACAGGTTAAGGTTTTACTGAGAAGGATAAGGTCATGCGCCATCGTAAGAGTGGTCGTCAACTGAACCGCAACAGCAGCCATCGCCAGGCTATGTTCCGCAATATGGCAGGTTCACTGGTTCGTCATGAAATCATCAAGACGACTCTGCCGAAAGCGAAAGAGCTGCGTCGCGTAGTTGAGCCGCTGATTACTCTTGCCAAGACTGATAGCGTAGCTAATCGTCGTCTGGCATTCGCCCGTACTCGTGATAACGAGATCGTGGCAAAACTGTTTAACGAACTGGGCCCGCGTTTCGCGAGCCGCGCCGGTGGTTACACTCGCATTCTGAAGTGTGGTTTCCGTGCAGGCGACAACGCGCCGATGGCATACATCGAGCTGGTTGATCGTTCAGAGAAAACAGAAGCTGCTGCAGAGTAATCTGTAGTAACGTAAAAAACCCCGCCTCGGCGGGTTTTTTTATATCCGCTATATCCCCACTTAACTACAATATCTGTACTTTTTTTGTTCATCCCCTGGAGTGTCATATGTGGTTACTGGACCAGTGGGCGGAGCGCCATATTATTGCTGCACAGTCTAAAGGCGAGTTTGATGATTTACCTGGTACAGGCGAACCGCTTACCCTTGACGATGATTCCCATATTCCGCCTGAACTTCGGGCCGGATACCGTTTATTAAAAAATGCAGGCTGCCTTCCACCTGAGCTTGAGCAGCGCAAAGAGGCGATCCAGCTGCTTGAAATACTCGCGGGGATCCGCAAAGATGATCCCAGTTATCAGGAAGTCAGTCGACGGTTGTCGCTACTGGAGCTAAAACTTCGCCAGGCTGGGCTTAGCACCGAGTTTTTGCACGGCGAATACGCAGATAAGCTGCTGCAGAAGATCAACGACAAATAGCGGAGAGAGCATGTATCGAATTGGTGAATTAGCGAAGCTGGCTGACGTGACGCCGGATACTATCCGTTACTATGAAAAGCAGCAGATGATGGAACATGAAGTACGTACCGAAGGCGGGTTTCGCCTCTACACGGAAAGCGATCTTCAGCGTCTGAAGTTCATTCGTTATGCCCGTCAGCTTGGTTTTACACTGGAGTCGATTCGCGAACTGCTTTCGATCCGCATAGATCCAGAGCATCATACCTGCCAGGAATCAAAAGGGATCGTTCAGGAAAGATTACAAGAGGTCGAAGCGCGCATAGCGGAGCTTCAGGCGATGCAACGATCGTTACAGCGATTAAATGATGCGTGCTGTGGTAAAGCACATAGCAGTGTGTACTGTTCTATTCTTGAAGCACTTGAACAAGGCGCCAGCGGAACAATATCAGACCGTTGATTTTTTGCACGGTCAGGTCTACACTCCCGGCGTAAATTACCCCACAAACTGGAGAGAGTATGAGCCGTTATCAGCATACCAAAGGACAGATAAAGGACAACGCCATTGAGGCGCTTCTGCATGATCCACTGTTCAGGCAGCGCGTTGAGAAAAATAAGAAAGGGAAAGGAAGTTATCTACGTAAAGGTAAACATGGCAATCGGGGAAACTGGGAGGCCAGTGGCAAGAAAGTGAAGCACTTTTTTACCACTGGCCTTTTTGTTTCAGTGAACGCTTAAGAGCGGTTGTTCTGTTCTTTCAGCAGGTCACGAATTTCACTTAGTAATACTTCTTCTTTAGATGGTGCTGGAGGTGCCGCTGGCTCTTCAGCTTTTTTACGATTCAATTTATTGATCAGTTTGATTGCCATAAAGATAGCAAACGCAACAATAATAAAATCGAAGACATTCTGAATGAATACGCCGTAATGCATGACCACCGCCGGGATGTCTCCCTGCGCATCACGTAACGTTAAAGCAAACTGTTTAAAATCAATCCCACCAATTAACAACCCCAGTGGCGGCATGATGATATCGGCAACCAGTGATGAAACGATCTTACCAAATGCCGCACCAATAATGACACCCACTGCCAAATCGACAACATTCCCGCGCATCGCGAATTCGCGAAACTCTTTAATAATGCTCATTTTATTCTCCCTATGCAGCTGACGTTTATAAGTTTAACAAATGTTTAGGCAATTTCCATTTATGTATTGCGGAAAGGAAAAATTATTAGGCCCTGATAAATAAAGGGAAATAAAAAGGGCGCTATATTAGCGCCCAAATTATTACAGGAAGAAGGGGCTTGGCTGGAATAAGCGCTCGACGTCGGTAATAAATTTTTTATCTGTCAGGAACATAATAACGTGATCGCCCTGTTCAATACGCAGGTTGTCATTGGCGATCATCACATCGTTACCCCGTACAACGGCGCCAATAATGGTTCCGGGCGGAAGTTTAATTTCATCAATTGAGCGACCTACCACCCGTGATGTTGTCTCATCACCGTGTGCGACGGCTTCAATGGCTTCCGCTACGCCGCGGCGTAGCGATGAAACACCAACAATATCAGCTTTACGCACATGGCTCAGGAGTGCGGAGATGGTCGCCTGCTGCGGTGAAATCGCAATATCGATCACGCTGCCCTGTACCAGATCGACGTACGCTCTGCGTTGGATTAGCACCATCACTTTCTTGGCGCCCATTCGTTTAGCCAGCATCGCCGACATGATGTTAGCTTCATCGTCGTTGGTCACCGCAATGAACAGATCAACCTGATCGATATGTTCTTCCGCCAGCAGCTCTTGATCCGAAGCATCGCCAAAAAAGACGATCGTATTTTGCAATTTCTCTGCAAGCTCCGATGCGCGCTGCTGATTACGCTCGATCAGTTTGACGCTGTAATCTTTTTCCAGACGCCGCGCGAGCCCCGCACCGATATTACCGCCACCGACTAACATAATGCGTTTGTACGGCTTTTCCAGACGCTGTAGCTCGCTCATGACGGCGCGAATGTGCTGTGATGCCGCGATAAAGAAAACCTCATCACCCGCTTCAACGATGGTAGAGCCCTGCGGGCGAATTGGCCTGTCATGACGGAATATTGCCGCAACGCGGGTATCGATATGCGGCATGTGATCGCGCATTGTCGACAACGCATTACCGATTAGCGGTCCGCCGTAATAAGCTTTCACGACCGCCAGACTGACTTTGCCCTCGGCAAAATTCACGACCTGCAATGCGCCCGGATATTCAATCAGGCGATAAATGCTATCGATAACCAGTTGCTCAGGCGCAATCAGATGATCGATAGGGACAGCATCGGATTGGAATAGCTTGTCCGCATCGCGAACATAATCCGGTGAACGAATACGGGCGATACGGTTAGGCGTATTAAACAGGGAATAAGCTACCTGGCAGGCAACCATATTTGTTTCATCTGAGCTGGTTACGGCAACCAGCATATCGGCATCGTCGGCACCAGCCTCACGCAATACACGGGGATGTGAACCATGTCCTTGCACGACGCGGAGATCGAACTTGTCCTGCAAGCTGCGCAGGCGCTCACCATTGGTATCGACTACCGTGATATCGTTGTTCTCTCCGACCAGGTTTTCAGCCAGCGTACCGCCAACTTGCCCTGCGCCAAGAATGATAATTTTCATCAGTCGCGACCCGTTATCTCATCACTTTTTGATTAGCTTAGCGTAAAAGAAGCCGTCGCCATCTTCTGCACCCGGTAAATTCTGACGTCCTGGCTGCTCTGGCGTACCGGTTTCGCTTAACACCGCATCCAGTGTGCGTGCAAGGAACGCGGCGATCTGCTGTTGGTTTTCTTCTGGCAGAATAGAACAGGTTGCATAGACTAGCGTGCCGCCAGGCTTAAGGTGTGTCCAGGTAGCGTTGAGGATCTCCGCCTGCAACTGAGCGAGTTCGGCAATATCCCGATCGCGACGCAGCCATTTGATATCCGGATGGCGACGGATTACACCAGTGGCAGAACATGGGGCGTCCAGCAAAATACGGTCAAACTGTTGCTCACCGCACCACTGCTGCGGATAGCGACCATCACCCTGCTTCACGGTTGCTTTCATACCCAGGCGTTTCAGGTTGTCATACACGCGAGACAGGCGTTTATCGTCGATATCGACTGCCATCACGTTCGCATCTGGCGCGACCTCCAGAATGTGGGTGGTCTTGCCGCCGGGAGCGCAACATAAATCAAGGATCTGCTCTCCGTTTTGTGGCTGCAGATAGCTGACGCAACCCTGGGCAGAGGCATCCTGAACGGTGACCCAACCTTGCTCAAAACCAGGCAGAGCGAGTACGGAGGCAGGTGTCTCCAGACGGACCGCATCCGGGTAATCCGGATGAGGGAAACCGGTCAATCCTGCTTCGGCGAGTAGTTCCAGCCAGGCGTCGCGCGTATGGTGGTTGCGATTAACACGGAGCCACATTGGCGGGCGTTGGTTATTAGCCTCAAGGATGGCTTCCCACTGCTGTGGATAAGCGGCTTTAATACGTTTTACCAGCCAGGAGGGGTGTAAGAAACGTAGATCGCTTTGTGCGAACTCGGCCAGTAGTTCTTCCTGACGGCGCTGGAACTGGCGTAATACGCCATTGATCAGCCCTTTCAACTGCGGACGCTTAATCACCACGGCGCCTTCTACGGTTTCGGCCAGCGCAGCATGGGGTGGGATACGGGTATGCAGCAGTTGGTAGAAGCCCACCATGATCAGGTAGTGAACGGTACGCTGTTTGCCCGTCATCGGACGTTCCATCAGTTGCTGGATCATCCACTCCAGTTGCGAGAGTGTGCGCAATACGCCGAAGCAAAGCTCTTGCAACAGCGCTTTATCTTTATCGGCAACTTTTTGCTGCATGGCGGGCAGCACGTTGCTTAATGATTGCCCCTTTTCGACAACCTGCTCGACGGTCTGGGCCGCCATACTGCGTAAATTAAGATGTTTTTTCATAAGTGCAAAAATAAAAATGCCCGGTAACACCGGGCTTAAAGAGATGAACCGTCAGGCCAGACGGTTTCCGGGCACAAACCACTCCCGGCGCGAATTAAGCAGATCCTGCGCACTCATGGCTTTTTTGCCTGCAGGCTGCAAAGAGACGAGATTCAGGATGCCGTCGCCTGTTGCAACCTGGATACCCTGACGGGTCGCTTCCAGAATTGTGCCTGGTTCAGCGTTAGCGGGCGTATCGATCACCGTCGCCTGCCAAATTTTTACTGGTTGCTCGTCGATGACGATATAGCTCATTGGCCACGGGTTAAAGGCGCGGATGCAGCGCTCCAACTGAGCGGCCGAAAGTGACCAGTCGATACGGGCCTCTTCTTTACTGAGTTTCTCTGCATGCGTAACCAGTGATTCATCTTGTACCACGGGTTTTATCGTGCCAGCAGCCAGCTGTTTTAGCGTTTCAATCAGCCCCTGAGGCCCCAGGTCTGCCAGCTTGTCGTATAACGAACCGCTGGTATCCTCTGCCGTAATCGGGCATGAGAGCTTAAGCAGCATATCACCGGTGTCGAGACCAACATCCATTTGCATGATGGTAACACCCGTTTCGCTATCGCCAGCCCACAGTGAACGTTGAATCGGTGCTGCGCCACGCCAGCGTGGAAGCAGGGAACCGTGAACGTTGATACAACCCAGGCGCGGCATCTCCAGCACGGCTTTTGGCAGAATCAGTCCATATGCCACTACCACCATCACGTCTGCGTGTAAATCAGCAACCAACTGTTGGTTTTCCTGAGGGCGAAGAGAGACGGGCTGGAAAACCGGTATCCCTTTTTCTTCTGCTAACACTTTTACCGGGCTGGGCATCAGCTTTTTACCGCGTCCCGCAGGGCGGTCCGGTTGGGTAAACACGCCAACGACGTTATGTCCAGAAGACAACAGCGCGTCAAGGTGACGCGCTGCAAAGTCAGGTGTACCCGCAAAAATAATACGTAGTGAGTCTGACACGTTGATTCTTGTCCTTAAGCTCGGGCGTTCAGGCGGTCGAGTTTTTCAACTTTCTGACGAATACGTTGTTGCTTCAACGGAGACAGATAATCGATAAACAGTTTACCGACCAGGTGATCCATTTCATGTTGAATGCAGATAGCGAGCAGGCCATCGGCTTCCAGTTCAAAAGATTTACCGTCGCGATTGAGCGCACGAATTTTTACTTTCTCAGCACGTGGTACTAACGCACGCTGTTCGGGGATAGACAGGCAACCTTCTTCAATGCCGGTTTCGCCATCTTTCTCCAGCAGCTCCGGGTTGATTAAAACCAACTGCTCGTCGCGATTTTCAGAGACATCAATAACAATGATGCGCTGATGGATATCGACCTGTGTTGCGGCCAGACCGATACCCTCTTCTGCGTACATCGTTTCGAACATATCATCAACGATACGCTGAATTTCTGCATTCACTTCTTCAACCGGCTTTGCGACTTTGCGAAGACGCTCGTCCGGAATATGTAACACTTGCAAAACTGACATAGTTATCCAGAGTTGTGTTCAGGAGTTGAAAAGATTATTACCTCTATTCTAGACAAAACCCCCTCTGATTGACAGCATCAGTGACCAATCGCAAAGATTGCCAGGACTGCTTGTGGCAGGGGAGCAGGGATGACCCAAATTGAAATTTGGCTACGTTTAGCGCAAGTGAATGAACTGTATGGTGATGAGATGGTGCGCCTTGCCCACTGGCTCAATGCCCAACCCTGTATTAACAACACGATACTCCAGCACGCAGGATTATCTTCCCGCCAGGCCATGCGCTTTTTAACCTTTTCAGAACAGTTACTGGAAAAAACGCTGCGTTGGTTGGAGCAGCCGAACCACCATTTAGTGGTTGCCGACAGCGAGCATTATCCGTCCCAGCTGCGCGTGATTGAAGATTATCCAGGGGTACTTTTCGTTGCCGGTACTCCCGCATGCCTGCATTCATTTCAGGTGGCCGTCGTCGGTAGTCGCCAACATTCATGGTATGGCGAACGTTGGGGGCGATTATTTTGCGAAAAGCTTGCCGCGTCTGGGGTGACGATAACCAGTGGGCTGGCCCGAGGGATTGATGGTGTGGCGCATAATGCGGCGATAAACCGACAAGGCACGAGTATTGCGGTGCTGGGAAATGGGCTTGAGACCATTCATCCACGACAGCATGTCCGTCTCGCTGAACGTCTGATCGAGTCCGGAGGCGCATTGGTGTCTGAGTTCCCATTAGATACGCTCCCGCTGCCGCGCAATTTTCCCCGACGAAATCGCATTATCAGTGGTCTAAGTAAAGGTGTCCTGGTCGTTGAGGCCGCGCAGCGCAGCGGTTCATTGGTCACAGCACGCTGTGCGCTGGAACAAGGACGGGAGGTTTTTGCTTTGCCCGGACCGATTGGGAGTCCAGGAAGTGAAGGTCCACATTGGCTTATTCAGCAGGGAGCCACGCTTGTGACCGCACCAGAGGAAATTCTGGAAAATTTGCAATATGGGCTGCAATGGTTGCCAGATGAACCTGAAAAATCAATTTATTCGCCAGATCACGAAGAGGTGGCATTGCCATTTCCTGAGCTCCTGGCTAACGTAGGAGATGAGGTAACACCTGTTGACGTCGTCGCTGAACGTGCCGGCCAACCTGTGCCAGAGGTAGTGGCTCAACTACTCGAACTGGAGTTAGCAGGATGGATCGCAGCTGTACCCGGCGGCTATGTCCGATTGAGGAGGGCATGCCATGTTCGACGTACTAATGTATTTGTTTGAGACATATATCCATAACGAAGCTGAGCTGCGTGTGGATCAGGACAAACTGGAACGGGATCTTACCGACGCTGGTTTTGATCGTGAAGACATCTACAACGCGTTACTGTGGCTGGAAAAGCTTGCTGATTATCAGGATGGCCTTGCCGAACCTATGCAGCTGGCGTCTGACCCTCTTTCTCTGCGTATTTATACTGCAGAAGAATGTGAACGACTGGATGCGAGCTGTCGCGGATTCTTGCTATTCCTGGAGCAGATTCAGGTGCTAAACCTCGAAACGCGAGAAATGGTAATTGAGCGCGTACTCGCGCTGGATACGGCAGAGTTTGATCTGGAAGACCTGAAGTGGGTAATCCTGATGGTGCTATTCAACATTCCGGGTTGTGAAAATGCCTATCAGCAAATGGAAGAATTACTCTTTGAAGTGAATGAAGGTATGCTGCATTAATCAATCTTCATTCAGTATGAGTTGTTATGGCTAAATCAGCACTGTTTACGGTGCGTAAAAACGAGCCCTGCCCACAATGCGGGGCCGAACTGGTTATTCGCTCCGGGAAACACGGTCCGTTTCTCGGTTGTTCACACTATCCAGATTGCGATTATGTCCGTCCGCTGAAATCATCGGCGGACGGACATATTGTCAAAGTTCTGGAGGGTAAGTTTTGCCCTGCATGTGGCGCTGAGTTGGTGCTGCGACAGGGGCGATTCGGTATGTTTATCGGATGCAGTGACTACCCTGCGTGCGATCACACCGAGCTTATCGACAAGCCTGATGAAACAGCAATAGTCTGTCCTCAATGCCAGACTGGTCACCTGGTCCAGCGGCGTTCACGTTATGGCAAAACTTTTTACTCCTGCGATCGCTATCCGGAGTGCCAGTTTGTCATTAACTTCAAACCGTTAGCCGGAGAATGTCCAGAGTGTCATTATCCGCTACTCATCGAAAAGAAAACCGCGCAGGGTGTGAAGCATTTCTGTGCCAGTAAACAATGTGGAAAGCCGATTTCGGCGGAATAAAAAAGTGAATAATAACCTGCCCACAGGCCCTATCGCTGCTGCAATAGAGGTACTGAACCAAGAGAAAGTCATCGCCTATCCAACAGAAGCTGTATTTGGTGTCGGCTGCGATCCCGACAGCGAAACGGCAGTAAGTCGTTTGTTGGAACTAAAACAACGCCCGGTCGAGAAAGGCCTAATTTTGATTGCGGCTAACTTTGAGCAACTTAAGCCCTATATTGACGATAGCTCGCTTACTGATGCTCAACGCGAGGCTATCTTCGCTCGCTGGCCGGGTCCTGTCACCTTCGTTTTCCCGGCACTTGCGTCTACACCTCGTTGGTTGACCGGTCGTTTTGATTCGCTGGCCGTGCGTGTCACAGATCATCCGCTGGTGGTTGCACTGTGCCAGGCTTATGGCAAACCTATAGTTTCCACCAGTGCAAATTTGAGTGGCTTACCGCCTTGCCGAACGGTAGAGGAAGTCCGCGCGCAGTTTGGTACAGACTTTCCCGTTGTTGAAGGAGAGACCGGAGGGCGTTTGAATCCTTCGGAGATCCGTGATGCACTGACGGGTGAACAGTTTCGACAGGGGTAATATGAAAGAAGCCTATGCTGTTTTTGGTAATCCGATAGCGCACAGTAAATCGCCTTTTATTCATCAGCAATTTGCAGAGCAGCTGAAGATTGATTACTCCTATGGACGTGTACTGGCGCCGATCAATGACTTTGCGAATTCGCTGAACGCCTTTTTTGCTGAGGGGGGTAAGGGAGCAAATGTCACCGTTCCTTTTAAAGAAGAGGCGTTTGCGCGTGCCGATGAATTAACAGACCGGGCATCGCTAGCTGGAGCAGTTAACACCCTTAAACGGCTGGAGGATGGACGTTTGCTGGGAGATAACACGGATGGTATCGGTTTATTAAGCGATCTTGAGCGTTTATCTTTCATTCGTCCCGGATCGCGAATTCTGCTGATTGGTGCGGGCGGTGCATCCCGTGGGGTATTGCTACCTCTTCTTTCAATGGATTGTGCGGTAACCATTGTTAATCGTACGGCCTCCCGCGCTGAAGAACTGGCACAGCTCTTCTCTCATACCGGTAGCGTGCAGGCAGTGGAAATGGACGAACTTGATAATCACCGCTTTGATCTGATTATTAACGCGACGTCCAGCGGTATTAGCGGTGAGGTCCCGTCTATTCCGGCATCTCTTATCCATCCCTCCGCCTACTGCTACGACATGTTTTATCAGAAAGGGAATACGCCGTTCCTTTCCTGGTGTGAAAAGCATGGGGCGAAACAGTATGCCGATGGTCTGGGGATGCTGGTGGGACAAGCTGCACATGCTGTTTTGCTCTGGCATGGCGTTTTACCCCAGATTGAGCCGGTCATTAAAAGCATGCAACAGGAATTGTCGGCATGAATCAGGCGATCCAGTTTCCCGATCGAGAAGAATGGCGGACGGATGTAAATGCCATTGTTTTCCCTGCAATGGTTCATGGGATGCAGTTAACATGTGCCATATCGGGAAAGATGTTGGCGTCCCGCTTTGGCGGTGAGACGCCTGAACAGTGGCTGGAAACCTTTCGATTACATCGCTGGGACCTGGAAGAAGAGGCCGAAGCATTGATCCAGGACCAGCAGGAAGACGCTCAGGGTTGGGTGTGGTTACTCTGACTTAAATACTCATCTTTCCACTTAACATAGTTGTTAGCTGAGTATTGCAAGCCTGCTTTCTCTTCATCACTCAATGGACGGATCTGCTTAACCGGGCTTCCCAGGTACAGATATCCACTCTCCAGGCGTTTGTTTTGCGGAACCAGGCTTCCCGCCCCAATCATAACGTCGTCTTCAACAACGACACCGTCCAACAGAATCGATCCCATGCCGACTAATACGCGGTTACCAATGGTACAACCGTGCAGCATGACTTTATGACCAACTGTGACATCTTCACCTACGATCAGCGGATTACCCTGTGGATTGGATGTAGATTTATGCGTGACATGTAGAACGCTGCCGTCCTGAATGTTTGTACGCGCACCGATTTGCACGTAGTTCACATCGCCACGGATCGCGACCAGTGGCCAAATTCCGACATCATCAGCCAAACGGGCATCACCAATGACGACGCTACTGGTGTCGATCATCACGCGTTTTCCGATCTGTGGGAAAAGATCCTTATAAGGGCGCAGTACATCAGACATGTTTACCTCAGCGAAAATAGAGCGGTAATGAAGACTTTGGTTGGATTATCGAGACTGTGCAAGTGATTTATCTATCAAAAATCAGCCAAATTGCGCAGGAATATAGCGAAAGGGGTGAAAAACAAGCATTCAGCAAAAAAGATCCAAAAAACACTTGTGCTAAAAAATGGGATCCCTATAATGCGCCTCCATCGACACGGTGGATGTGAATCACTTCACGCAAACAGCCGGTCGGTTGAAGAGAAAAACCTGAAAATG